>JAXDMH010000218.1:0-3947 GCA_034666225.1 Myxococcales bacterium | reverse complement strand
ACACGATCCGCTCTCGAAAAACGATGTCGATATCAGCGCTGCCGTTACTGGCGCTGCTGGGTTTGGGCGCCGCCGTTGGTGGCTGTGCGTATGGCGGCGTGGCCACGACCGCCGACGGCACGGTGATAATCGCCCGCAACGGGCTGCTGGGCACGCTGCGCAAGGTTTATATCTGCAAGCTGGCTGGCACGGCCCTGACCTGCGTGGAGAGCACGGGCGAGCCCTGAGCGATCGCCTGCTGATCACGGCGCCGGGCGTGCCGGCGCCGCTGGGTCTTTGACGCCGTCGTTGTGGATGTTCACCGCATCGACGGCGTTGGTCACGCCTGCGCCCATGAAGCCAAGGCCCGTCCCCGTGGACGCGATCCCGGCCCCGAACACCACCCAGCCCAGCGGCGACCAGGACAGCGCCACCCCGACGATCACCGTGGCGATGCCGCCCATGTAAACAGGGACACCGATCGACAGTTGACGGCGCGCTCGGCGCGCGGGCTCCACCGCCGCCGGCACGTCGGCCACCAGCGGTTCCAGCGGGCCACCCAACGGTCCGATGGGAAAATCCAGCGCACTCTTGACGTAGACCGGCCCCCCGTGGCGGATGGCCAACGACACACGCGCGCTGGGTTTCGGGTGATAGGCGGTGCCGCACGCGCCGCAAGCCAGGAGCGCGGTCGTCAGTATGCGGAGTGCGTGTGACCGACCCTTCAAATGATGATCAGGATGAGCACCACTATCAGAATGATCAACACCGTCGTGGTGGTGACAATGACCACGTCGCCGCCCTTGAAGTTCTCCAGGCTCTTCGCCTGAGCTTCCCGCGCGGCATATCCGTCCTCGGCTGACTGGGCCGCCAGCGGTTGCGGGCCGGAAGGCGAGCGCGCCTGCTGCTCCCCCGATGTCTGCTCGGTCCCACTCGGCGAGCGAGGCTGCCCCGCCCACGCCCCCGCCTGGCCCCAGGTCAGGCCGACGGCCACGGCCATCACGGCCGCCAACAACTGGTTTCGTCGTCTTGCTTTACGGCGATCATTTGTATTCATCGTTGTTCTCGCCAGTCTTGGCGCCCCTTCAAACGAACATGGCTTCGCCCCGGCGGCCGGCAAGAGGGGCCCGGCAGAAAGAGAAGCGCTATTCCCAGGCGTCGAAGGTTTCGAACTGCATGGAATAGGTGGCGCGGCCCTGGGTGGCGCTGCGCAGATCGGTGGAATATCCGAACATCCGCCGCAGGGGGATCTTGGCGGTGATCACCCGCTGCTGGCCGCGGAAACCCACGTCTTCGATCTGGGCGCGGCGCGCGTTCAGATCGCCCAGCACATCGCCCACGTTGGCCTCGGGACAGCTGACCTCGACGCGCATGATCGGCTCCAGCAGGCGTGTTCCCGCGTCGCGGACTGCGTGGCGCAGCGCCTCGCCGACGGCGGCTTTCTCGCCGGCGACGTTCGATGCGTCGGGGCGGTATTCGATCCCGGTGATCACCACCTCGATGTCTTCGATGGGGAATCCTTGCGGGCCCGAACGCATCGCCTCGCGCGCCCCCTCGACGGCGGCGTCCAGGATCGCCTGCGGCGTCTCGGGGATCTTGGCCGCGTTCGGCGTCGCGGGCGGCCTGGCCACGGCCAGGCGCAGCTCGTTGCCCGACCGTCGCGGGCGCGGGGCGACGTGGACGCGGGCGTGACCGAACATCGCTTCATCGTCGATGACGCGCTCGAACCGCGCCTCGCCGTCGGCCGCCCTGGCCAGGGTCTCGCGATAGACCACCTGGGGCCGACCCACGTTCGCCTCGACGCCGTACTCGCGGCGCAGGCGATCCACGATGATGTCCAGGTGCAGCTCGCCCATGCCGCGGATGATCATCTGGCCGGTCTCGGTGTCCTCGCCGAACCGAAAGGTGGGATCCTCGTCGGCCATCTTGGCCAGACCAAAATCCAGCTTCTCTTTTTCCGCCTGCGTCTTGGGCTCGATGGCGCGCGAGATCACCGGTTCGTAGATGTCGATCCGCTCCAGCAGCAGCGGCGTGCGGGGCGAGCAGATGGTGTCGCCGGTGCCGGCGTCGCGCAGCCCCATGGCCACCACGATGCTGCCGGCCCCCGCCCGTTCGATCCGTTCGCGGCGGTTGGCGTGCACAGAGAACAGCCGCGCCAGCTTCTCGTTCTTGCGCGTGCGCGCGTTCTGCACCTCGTCGCCGGCCTTGAGGACGCCCGAATAGACGCGCAGGTAAATCGCCTTGCGCCCTTCGTCCATGGCCACCTTGAAGGCCAGCGCCGCCAGCGGCGCGCCATCCTCGGGCGGCAACGTCAGCACCTCGCCGGTCGCCGGCACCGTCCCTGTCATGGGCGGCACGTCCAGCGGCGACGGCAGGTACTGGCAGACGGCATCCAGCAGCGGCTGCACCCCTTTGTTGCGAAGGGCCGCCCCCGCCAGCACGGGGACAATGCCGCAGGCGATGGTGCCGCGGCGCAGAGCCGCCACCAGCGCCGCCTCGGCGATGGGCTGCCCCTCCAGGAAGGCATTGGCGATGGCGTCGTCGAAATCGGCGGCCGCCTCGATCAGCTTTTCGCGCGCCGCATGCACCTCGGCCGCCATGTCGTCCGGGGGCGGCCCTTCGGTGGGCGCTTCGGTCTCGTCGCCCGAAAAGACCAGGGCCTTCTGTCGCACCAGATCGACGACGCCGGTGAAACGTTCCTCGGCGCCGATGGGCAGCTGGATGGGAACCGGGCGGGCGCCCAGCCGGGTGCGGATCTCCTCGACGGCGCTGGCAAAATCGGCGCCGGCCCGGTCCATCTTGTTGATGAAGGCGATGCGCGGGACGCGGAACTTGTCCGCCTGCCGCCAGACCGTCTCCGACTGCGGCTCGACCCCCGACACGCCGTCGAACACCACCACCGCGCCGTCCAGCACGCGCAGGCTGCGCTCGACCTCGATGGTGAAGTCGACGTGCCCGGGCGTGTCGATGAGGTGGATGTCGTGCCCCTGCCAGGAAAAGCTGGTGGCGGCGGCGGTGATGGTGATGCCGCGTTCCCGTTCTTGCGGCATCCAGTCCATCTGCGCTTCGCCGTCGTGCACCTCGCCGATCTTGTGGATGCGACCCGAATGAAACAGGAACCGTTCGCTGACCGTGGTCTTCCCGGCGTCGATGTGCGCGACGATGCCGATGTTGCGAACGCGCGTGATCTTGGGCGTGGCGGCCATGACGTGCGGCCGGCAGTATACGCGCGCCCCGTCACCGATCCACGCTGTTCAGGGGTATTCTCCCGCCATGAATTTGCTTGTCGGCCTGGGCCTTCTTCTCGCGCTTCACGCCGCGCCGACGGGCGCGCCCACGCCCGAGGAGGAACGGCTGTTCGCCGAGGGATTGCGCGCCTTCGATGCGGGCGACGGCCGCGCCGCGGAGACCGCGTGGAAACAGGGATATTCGCTGCGCCGCGATCCTGCGTTTCTGGTGCGCATCGGCGAAGCACAAGAAAAAGCCGGCGCGCCTCAGGAGGCGGCCGAAAGCTATCGCCGTTATCTGCGCGAAGCGCCCGATGCCGCCGACCGCGTTGAGATCGAGCAGCGCCTGATCAGACTGACCCCGGGCTTACCCGCATATGGCCCTGGCCCCCATGCAAAAACCGCGAACCAGGATCAGGGCGCCATTCCTTCGCCCACGCCCACGCCCGCCCTGCCCGAGAATCAATCACCCGCGACGGCGCCGCCGGGGGTGGTCCCGGCCGCCGCCGTGCCGCCGGCCGTCGACCCGGAGTTCGAGCGCCGGGCGGCTCGCGGCCAGCAAGAGCCGTCGGGCTGGAACGCCTACAACGCCACCGCCTGGATCAGCCTGGCGGCCACCGTGGTCCTGCTGGGCACCGCCGGTTTTTATGGGGCATCGGCCGCGTCGAAGAAAGACGATGTCAATCGCCTGATCACCTATCGCGATCCTGACACGGGCGCGCCGATCGAATACCAGTCGGT
>JAXDMH010000217.1:0-2563 GCA_034666225.1 Myxococcales bacterium | reverse complement strand
GTGGTGTCGTACGACGCGGCCCAGGTTGTGCTGAGCGTGCCGGCGGCGCGCGTGAACGTGGTGGTGCGCGACGCGCTCGGCACCATGCAGGTCGTCGACCTGACCATCGAAGATCCGCCCGTGGAAGAGGTCATGCGCGAGCTGTTCCTGGAGCAGCAGCGCGAGCGCGCCGCCATCGCCGAGGCGTCGCGGTGATCGGCCGGGCCCTGCGCGCCTACCCGACGCTGCTGCGGGTGGGGCTGTCGGAGGTGGTCGCCTATCGCGCCGAATTTCTGGTCTGGATTCTCACCACCAACATGCCGCTGGTCATGCTGGCCATCTGGCACGCGGTGGCCGCCGATGGTCCGGTGGGGCGATTCGATCAAAAACAGTTCACCGCCTATTACCTGGCCGTGCTGGCGGTGCGCCTGCTGACCAGCACGTGGGTGGTCTGGCAGATGTCCATGGAGATCCGCGACGGCACCCTGTCGTCAAAGCTGCTGCGCCCGCTGCACCCGCTGGTGGCCTACAGCGCCGAACATCTGGCGGCCGTTCCCATGCGGGTGCTGGTCATCTCGCCCGTGCTGGCGTTGCTGGTGTTCGTGGCCGGCGATCGGCTGGCGCTGCGCAACCCGACCATGGTGGCGATCATCGTGGCCTCGCTGCTGGGGGCCTGGTTGCTGATCTTCTTCACCATGGTGCTGCTGGGCGCGCTGGCCTTCTTCGTGGAAAGCGCGCTGGGGCTTTTCGAGCTGTGGCTGGCGGTGCACGCCATCCTGTCGGGGTACCTCCTGCCGCTGGAATCGCTGCCCACCTGGTTTCAAGGCATCGCCCGCGTGCTGCCGCCGCGGTTCATGCTGGGGTTCCCGGTGGAGACGCTGATCGGCCTGCGCACGCAATCGCAGGCGCTGGTGGAGCTGGGCGCGCAGTGGGCCTACGTGGTGGGGTTCTTCTTCCTGTCGATCGCGGTGTGGCGCGCCGGCGTCAAGCGCTATGCCGCGTACGGAGGATGAGGTGCCGGTGATCGAGCCGCCGACGTCATTGCGGCCGGCGCCTGCCCCGCCGGCGGCACAACCGCTGGGCGCGACCATCTCCCGGTATGCGCGCCTGCTGCGCGTTCAGGCGCGCGTGGCCGTCATCAGCGCCATGCAATACCGCGCCGACTTCCTGGTGCGCGGGAGCATCGCCCTGCTGTGGACGGGCGTGACGCTGGTGCCGATCCTGGTGGTGTACGGTTCACGCAAATCGGTGGCCGGCTGGTCATTCCCGGAGGCGCTGGTCGTCGTCGGCTGGTTCACGCTGCTGAAAGGAATCCTGGAAGGCGCCATCAGCCCCAGCCTGACCGCCGTGGTCGAACATGTGCGCAAGGGAACGCTGGACTTCGTGCTGCTGAAACCGGCCGACGCGCAGTTCCTGGTTTCGACGGCCAGCTTTGAACCGTGGCGCGCCCTGGACCTCATCAGCGCGGTGGCCATCTTCAGCTATGCGTTTCGCCAGTTGCACCGCTGGCCCAGCTGGTCGGCGGTGCTGCTGTCGCTGCTGTTTCTGGGCGTGGCGGTGCTGGTGCTGTACGCGATCTGGATCCTGGTGGTCAGCGCCGCCTTCTGGGTGGTGAAGGTGGACAACCTCAGCTACCTGTTCGGATCGCTGTTCGATGTCGCCCGCTGGCCCATCAACGTCTTCGAAGGCGCCTTGCGGATCGTCTTCACGTTCGTCTTTCCAGTGGCCATCATGACCACCTACCCGTCGCTGGCCCTGCTCGGCAAGCTGGCGCTGTCCGACGCGGCGCTGGCGGTGGTGGGGGCGGTGGCCTTTGCCGCCATCGCCCGGCAAGTGTGGATGCGCGCCCTCGGACACTACACGTCCGCCGGCGGCTAGTAAGCGCGGAAGGGGCCTGAGGGCCCCTCCCGCGGGCCCTCCCCACGCGACAAGGGCCGACGGCGGATCCTGTTCGGCACACGCTGTCTCCGGCGGGCAAAGCCCGCCTCCGATCAGTCGGAATTTGGTGAGTTCCCCGGTCAGTGCGCCGGTGGGCGGCCGCGCATCATTTCATAGCTGCGGAAGCGGGCGCGTTTGAAGCGCAGGCTGGCGTCGCGATCGCGCGGTTTGTATCGCGTGCCGTGCGCGACATAGCGGGTGCCGCTGCCGCCGTAATAATTCACCTGCACCGCCAGACGGGTGCGGGGGTGAAAGCTTTGGTCGATCTTGTAGACCACGGCGGTGGTGACGTTGCTGACGGCGGTCTCCGCGCCGAAATTCACGAGGCCGTTGACGCCGCCGCTCAGGAACGAATGCGCCGCGCCGCTGGCCACGTGCACCCCCAGCTCGGTCTGGGCGTCCAGCAGCATCTTGTCCTCGGCGGCCAGCGCTTGCGGGCCCAGGTTCTCGCGCAGGGTGGCGATGATTCCGCGCGTGTAGCCAAGCTGCGAGATGACGAAGACTTCACTGCCGCCGTCGGCCCAGGCCATCGCTTCCTGCAGACCCCAGGCGGCCTCGGCGCGGCCGGCCAGCTCCAGCGCCCAGTTGTCGTGACCGCCGTGCTGGGCGGTGTACGTCGGGGCGCATTTGACGCCAAAGCGACCGC
>JAXDMH010000216.1:0-2914 GCA_034666225.1 Myxococcales bacterium | reverse complement strand
CGCTTCGGACCTGGTCTCAATTCAGGACACCGGGTCAAACGCACCGGACAGTGCATCCGAGGCCCCTCCATCGCCCGGCGATGCCCCCGGCGACAGCGGATCGCCGCTGGCCGTCAAGACCGTGGAGGTCAAGGCGGGCGCCGCCGCGGTCGGCGAGCTGGCGCCTGCCAAGCTAACTGTGCCGTCGAATTCGTACGACCAGGACGTCGTGGTGACCATGCAAGCCTGGGCGCCAGCCACCGCCGGCCCCATCGGTGCGGTCTATCGCCTGGAACAGAGTCCAGCCTTGGTCCACTCCCGCAATGCGCTGCACTTTGAATTGCAGCTGTCGGCCGATCAACAACCGATGGCCGCCCAGCTGCGCCTGGCAACTTTGAAAGACGTGCCGCCTGATCCGGCTTTCTGGTACGCCACCACCGGACAGCAATATGACGCCGCCACCCACACACTGTCGGCCGATTTCTTCGGCCTGGACCGCGGCCCGGTCTTCTTCACCATCTTGCGCGCCTGCGCCACGAAGAACGAATGCGCGACACCGACAACTTGCTCGTCGGCGCTCTGCCAGTGACAGCGCGCGCTCCGCTCAGTTGATCGGCATGCGGCAGGTCGGAATCACCGGCCACATGTCGACGGCCGGCGTGGCCAGAGGCTGCAGGTCGTCGAAGACCGCCGCGCCTTTGGTGATGGCGCAGAAATCCGAGCCGGTGGGGAATCGATCGCCGGAGCAATAGTGTCCGGGCACGGTGATGGGGATCGGCTTTTGACTGACCACCGCCTGCGCCGCCGCATTGTTGCCGTACTGGGCGGCCGCCCGGATCGAGTAATAGCTCTCCGCCTGGTAGACCTTGTCGAAGGGCGACGTGATGTCGTTGTACTGCGCCCATGGCCCGGGCGGCGATGCGGTGGTCGCCGCCGGGATCAGATAGGCGATGGCCTTGACGATCGACCCGCCGCCCGGCGACTGATAGCCCCACAGATCGACGCCGGCGCGCTTGGCCACCTCGGCCAGGTGACACATGCCGGAGGCGTTGTAGTTGCTGTAATGCCAGGACGTGGTGCGCGACAGCTCTTGCGGCATGCGCCCGTCGCTCATGATCTGGGAATCGATCCGTTTTTGCTTGGCGGCGTTCACCACGTTCTTGGCGGTCACGCTGTCACCGACGTAAAGGTCGATGGAAGCGACCATCACGTCGTACCAGGTGCCGTGGTTGTTGGCGCCGGCGCCCTCGGCGGTGCCGGTGGGGCTGGTCTGAACCCAGGTGAGGTACTGCTTCATCCAGTTCTTGAGCCCGGTCTGATCAGCCGCCGTCCAGCCGTTCGCCCGCGTGTCCAGGGCCAGGATGGAAAGGCCGTCCAGCGCGTCCGTCAGGTAACCGCCCGACGCCTCGATCAACCCGGCGGCGCTGCCGGTGCCGCACGGGCCGGGCCGCTGCGCGTAGGACATCTCTGGCTTCATCGATTTGAGGGGGTCCAGATACCAGGTGCGCGCCACCAGCTCGGCCTGGTCGGCGTACGCGGGATCGCCGGTCAGGTACCAGGCCAGGGCCAGTTCGAAGATGGCCTCCGAGCTGGCGTGCAGCCCGTGACGGTCGGTGATCATCGCGACGTTGGGATTGCGAATCCCGTCGTGCGAAACGTACGGACAGCGGGTGAGCGTGCCGGCCGTGCCCGGTGGGTTGGCGTCGGACGGCCACCAGTAGGGGCCCCAGCTGACGTAGGTGCGGGGATCGTTGGCGACGACATAGGCGGCGGCCTTGGTGGTCACCGACCAGGTGCCCGATTTCAACGCCACCTGCGCGGCGGCGATCAGGTTGTCGAAGGCGACCTTCTGTTCGGCGCTGCCGCCTCCAGCAAGCTGCTTTTGCAGCGCGGCCAGCTGCGCGCCGTCCAGGTGAACCGTCGCCGGCGTGCCGCTGGGCAACGTGGATCCGCCACCGTCGGGATTGATGGGACCACCGTCGTTTCCCCCTGTGGCGCCACCGCCACCGCCAGAACCGCCGGAGCCACCGGCCGCGCTGCCACCGCTGCCCATGGCGTCGCTGTTGCCGCCGCCGTTGCCGCCGGTCGATTCAGACGCGCCGCCGCTGCCAATGCTGCCACCGCCCCCGCTGACGCCGCCGCTGCCCGTCGGAGAACCGGCCTGCCCACCGCTGCCGCCGGCGCTGGTTCCACCGGAACCGCAGCCGCTGCCCAGCGATGCGATCGCGATCAGACACGCCGCAACCGACAACGATTGTTTCATTTGGGACCGTAATCCTCGCGGTAAGGGGTGAACACATCCAGCACCACCGCCGGCTCCAATGCCCAGGCCTGGTGCTCGACGCCGCCCTTGACGACAAAACTGTCGCCCGCCCCCACCTCGAACGTCTCCGGCCCGCAGCTGAAACGAAGCCGTCCGCTGATCACGTAGACCAGCTGGTCGTGCGGGTGCGAATGACGAGCGCCGGCCCACGACGCCTCCATGCGGTGCTCGACCAGCATCAGGCGGCTGTTGTGCGCCAGGATTCGGCGCTGCAGCCCGGGCTCGGCGGTGAAGAACTGCGCGTCGGACTCGTCAACGCGCATCAGGTCGCCGAACGCTTCAGGAATCGGCTTCGTCATGTCTGCTATGACACCCGCGGCAGGGAGGTTGAGAAACGATCAGAAGCACTTACGCCCTCAATCGCAACTTGCGGCCATGCCTTTCCCAGTTGCGGCAGCAGGGGTGTTCCAAACAGTAGCACCCCGGGAGGCCCCATGTTGCCCCGCTTGATGGCTCGTTTATCGCTGTTTCTGGTCACGATGACGCTGGCGGGCGGGTTCGGGTGCAGCAGCCCGGCACCGTCGGGGCCGACGCCTGACGGCGCGATGCCCCAGGGCGGCGCCTCGGGCGGTGGAACGGGAGGCAGGGCCGTTCGCACGGGCCGCGGCGGCG
>JAXDMH010000215.1:0-4625 GCA_034666225.1 Myxococcales bacterium | reverse complement strand
CAAGAAAAACCATAAGGCGCGCGCGCCGTCCGGTGTTTGAGCACGGGAGGGAACCCCACCCCTGCCGCCCCTCGACGGAGCGAATGGGGCCCATCGAATAGAAGCTCGAACTAGAAGATCGTGAAGACGTCCGGCCGGGCCGCGGCCTTGTTGATGCCCTCGAACAGCTCTTTCTGCGAGGCAGTCAACCGCGCCACGATGGCCCGCATGTTCGCCGTACGCTGCTTGTACGCCTCATAGCGCACCTGCTCGGGCGAGCCGGTCATGACGGCGTCCATCAGCGGGGTGGGGCGCAGCGGAATGACCTTCTCGGTGTCCAGCTTGCCGCCCGACTTGCGCGTCACCCACGGCGCGCCGGTGTTGGAACGGACCTTGAAACCTTCCAGGTCGCTGGCCGCACATTCGCTGCCGCCGCCCTTGCAGACCTGCTCGCCGACCTCGACCAGGTTCCCGACGATGATCTTGCTGCTGCTGTCGAACACCATGCCGTAGTTGCGGCTCTCGGCGTTGGCGGCCTTTTCCCCGAACGCTTTCAGCGATTCGGCGTCGGCCTTGGTGCGGCGGATGTGCCGCTCGGCCTCGCCGTAAAGAGCGATGCTGTCGTAGTAGTAGTTGAACAGGCGATCGACGACGACGTCCTCCAGGCGGTAGTAGTCGACGCGGAAGATCTTGCTGGTGTCGGGCCGGGGATCCAGCTTGACCTTCTCCAGATCGGCGACCAGCTGCGGGTCGTACGCCAGGGTGTCGCGCTTGGCCGCCGAGAGGCGCTGCTGGCTGAGCGCCATGGCCGTCCCGATCTGGGTCAGGGTCTTTTGCATCCCATCCAGCTCGCCCTTCACGGTCTGGGCGGCGTGGTTGGCGGTGTTCATGTTGGCGCGGCCGACGCTGGCGATGCCGTATCCGGCGCCCAGCGCAAAAGCGGCCAGACCAACGATGACCGCCGTGATGATGACGGCCTTGCCGCGCCCGGCGCGGACATTTTCGGCGGGCTGCCCGTCGTCGATCGAACGCAGATCGAAGCCGCCGGCGTCGGGCTTCATGCGCGCGTAAGGATCAAGACCGGCGGGGGGACGAGTGGATGCCGGCTGCGCGGCCGCCTGGCCACCACCGGGAGAGGGCACCGGTGCCTGTCGGCCCATCATCGGCGCGCCCGCGCCAGGGGCATTGGCGGCCGGGGGCGGAAATCCGGGAGAAGGAATTCCTGGTTGCGGCGCGGAGGGTGCTTCAGGTCGCTTGAGGCCCAGCCGAGCCTTCAGGTCGCTGATGTCTTTGCTGGGCGAGGCGCCTGGCTTCCTGTTCTGTTCCACGGAACTCCTCCGGCGTGGTTGAAATCACACGCGCATTTGCGACGGGATGAAGCGCATCTGCGCCAGCAGTGAAAGGGTGGCAGTCGGCAAGCGAGGGGTAGGGGGAGAGAAAACGGACGATACTGACGCGCATCACGCCTGTCAAGCAAGCCCGCCGAAAACATAAGTTTTTACTAACGGTTGGATAAATTCGACGGTCTTCCCCGGCAGGGCGGAGTCCTCCCGGCGGAACCGCGGTCAGCTGGCTTTCAAAAAGGCATCGATGGCGCGGGCGGCGTCGGGGGGCAAGTTCGTGAACCGGATGCCCACCGAGCTGGCCGCGTCCGCCGAGATGGCCTCGCCCGATGCGGTGATGATGGTGTCCGTGCCCGGAAGCTGAAACTGCAAACCCATGAACCTGGAAACGCGGCGCGGTCCCATGACCGGCACCAGGCGGGCGCCGGTCCGGCTGAGGTTCGTCATCCGGCAGAGCTGGGGTTGTCCGTCGAGGAACCGATTGATGAACAGATCGGTTTTCGCGCGCTGGTTGTGTCGGCGCTCTGAGACGCGGTCAAGGCCGTGCGGCTGTTCGGCATCCATGAGAAGGCCTCCTTTTTAGGTCCGAAAGGCGAAGGAATTTTCGCTCACCTACATGTAGTCAACGGTGAGCAAGCCGTCAAGTTTTCGACCGGCGACGCGCGAAACGAAGCGCGATAACTGCGAAACGTTGACTCTGTCGGAGGCGCTGCCGATAATTCGGCCCTCTCGCTACGCCCGCCATCACAATCCAGACCCTCACCCCCACTTTCCGCCACGCACAGGAGCTAGGACATGCACCGCATGAAGATCGGGCTTGTCGCCGCCATCGTTCTGCTCGCGTTCACGTTGGGCGTTTACACCAGCCTGACGCGGGACCTGCGAGAAGGCGCCATTCGCGACGTCGAGACCTCGGTATCCCGGGCCCAGCGCATGCATCAATCCATCGCCCGCCTGGAAGCTTTGGACTTCGCAAACCTGGTTTCTGGGCTCAGCCGGCGGCCCTCGGTGGTGGCGGTCTTCGACAAATCCGACGAGACCGCCAAGCGCCAGGCCGCCTTTGAACAGTGCGAGAAGCTGAATGCCTTCTTGCAGACCGGATCGTCGCGCAAGGCCGATTTCGTGGCGATCTTGGATTCACGCGGCAAGGTCGTGGCCCGCGATCTGAACGTCAACGCCATGTACGGTGAAGACTGGCGCTCGCAATATCCCGCGGTGGGAATGGCCCTGCACGGTGAAGCGACCAAGGACGTCTGGACGTTTGCCGGGCGCATGACCCGCGTGGCCGTGGCGCCCATCGCCACTCCCGACGGGACCATCAAAGGGGCGCTGGTGGTCGGCTATGTCCTGACCGCGCGCGACGCCCAGGCCAAGCACGAGATCATGGGCAGTGACGTGGCCTACTTCCACAATGGCAAAGTGCACACCTCCAGCTTTGTCTCGGAAGGGACCGGCGAGAATGCCAAGGAAGACGGCAACAAGACTCAGGCCTTGAACGCCATCCTGTTCACGTCGCCCGAAAAGTGGGGACAGCAGGTGGTCCAAAAAGGGGCCAAGAGCGATCTGTTTCACCTGACGCTGGACGGCCGCGAGTATGCCGCCGTGGCGGCGCCGCTGCAGGGCAACGCCTTCGACAAGACCAGCGGCGTGGTGGTGCTGAGCTCGATCTCCGATCAGCTGGATTCCGTGTCGGGCGCCGGTGCCAAGGTGATCGGCTTTGGACTGCTGGCCATCCTGGTCGCGGTGGCGGCGTCGGTGATGACCGCGGTGCGCTTTATCAAGCCGCTCGACAAGATCGAGCTGGGCGTCGCAGAGATCATCAACGGCAACATCGACTATACGTTCAAGCCGGTGGGCCCGGATTTCGAGGGGCTGTCGACCGGACTCAACGTCATGCTGGCCCGCCTGCTGGGCCGCGACGAGCCCAGCGAGGACGACGTCGAGGAGGAAGCCGACGAGTCGCAGCGGTGGCGTTCCGATCAGGTGCTGGTCGAAGAGATCTCCCCTGATACGTCGGGTCAGCCCAGCGCGGATCCCGTGGTGCAGAGCCTGGCCCAGGAGAACGAGGCCAACTATTACACCCGCATCTTCAACGAGTACGTCGCCGCCCTGAAGAGCCAGAGCAAGCCGACCGCCGGCATCACCGTGCAGGCCTTCACCGCCAAGCTGCGTCTGATCGAGGGCGGCCTGAAACAGAAGTGGAAGGCCCGCATGGTCCGCTTCCGCGTCATCACGCAAGGCGACCAGGTTACCCTCCGTCCGGTGCCGATCTTCTGAGCGTGGGAGGGCTCGGCCCTCCCGATCCACTCGCTTTTGGGCGGCGGGTGACTTAAACGTTGAGATGATGGTTCAGACCGGGCTGGACGTGTTTTGTGCTGACCATGTCTCGCTGTGCCGGGGGCGGCGGGTGGGGGTGCTCTGTCATCCGGCCAGCGTGGCGTCGGATCTGACGCACGCTGTGGATCGCCTCATCGAGGCGGGGATCCGGCCGACGCGGTTGTTTGGTCCGGAGCACGGCGTGCGGGGCGAGGCGCAAGACATGATCGGTGTCGCCGATGACCGCGACGCGCGCACCGGTGTTCCGGTGTCCAGCCTGTACGGCAGCAGCTTTGATTCGCTGACGCCGACGGCCGCCGACCTGGCCACCGTGGACGTGCTGATCGTCGATCTGCAGGACGTGGGCAGCCGGTACTACACGTACGTGTGGACCATGGCGCTGGCCATGACGGCGGCGGCCAAGGCCGGCGTTTCGGTGGTGGTGCTTGATCGGCCCAACCCCATCGGCGGGCGCGACGTCGAAGGCGGGGCGTTGATGGAAGGGCACGAATCGTTCGTGGGACTGGGGTCGGTGGCCGTGCGCCATGGGCTGACGGCGGGAGAGATCGCCCGGTTGATCAAAGCCGGGATGCCCTGGACCAAGGGGAGCTTTGCCCGGCCTCTGGATGTCGACCTGACGGTGATCGCGATGCGGGGCTGGCGGCGCGGCGACGCCTTCGACGTCACCGGTCTGCCCTGGGTGATGCCTTCGCCCAACATGCCGACGCTGGACACGGCCTTTGTTTATCCCGGGCTTTGTCTGGTCGAGGGGACGAACCTGTCCGAAGGCCGCGGGACCACGCGACCGTTCGAGCTCATCGGGGCGCCGTTTCTGGACGGGCATCGGCTGGCGGAAGAGCTGCATCGGCAGGCGCTGCCCGGCGTGCGCTTTCGGCCGCTGTCGTTTCGTCCCATGTTTCACAAGTTCGGCGGGCAGTCGTGCGGCGGCGTTCAGCTGCACGTGACGGATCGGGCGCTGTTCCGCCC
>JAXDMH010000214.1:0-14251 GCA_034666225.1 Myxococcales bacterium | reverse complement strand
TCCTGCTGGTCGCGCTGGTCGCGCAAGGCGCCCAGCCGCGCGGCGATGTCGGCTTCGCGCCCCGACGACGTCGGCTGATAGTAACGGTGGCCGCGCAGCGCCTCGGGCAGATATTCCTCGGCGACGTAGTGGCCCTTGAAGTCGTGGGGGTACTGGTACCCGGCGCCCAGGCCCATCGATTTCTGCAGCGGCGTGGTGGCGTTGCGCAGGTGCGCCGGCACCGGCAACGCCCCGTGCGCGTCGACGTCGGCCTTGGCGGCGCCATACGCGGTGACGGCGGTGTTGCTCTTGGGCGCGGCGGCCAGATACAAAACCGCCTGCGTCATGGGCAGCACGCCTTCGGGCATCCCCACAAAACGAAACGCCTCCAGGGCCGACACCGCTACGCCCAGCGCCTGCGGATCGGCGTTCCCCACGTCCTCGGCGGCGAAGATGACGATGCGCCGCAAGACGAACAGCGGATCCTCGCCGGCCTCCAGCATGCGGGCCATCCAGTAGACGGCGGCGTCGGGGTCGGTGCCGCGCAGGCTCTTGATGAACGCGCTGACCACGCCATAGTGCTCGTCACCGGCCTTGTCGTACAGGATGGTCCGCCGCTGCAGCGCCTCCTCGACGATGGCCGGCGTGATCAGCTTGCGCCCGGCGGCGTCGGGTGTGGCGACGGCGGCCGCCGCCTCCAGCGTGGTCAGGGCCCGCCGCGCGTCGCCCCGCGACTCGCGCGCCAGCAAGGTGCGCACATCGTCGGGCACGTCCAGCGGCTGACCACCCAGGCCCCGCTCGGCGTCGCCGAGGGCGCGATCGACGACCAACCGCAGCTCGTCCTCGGTCAGCGCCTTCAGCACCACCACCTTGGCCCGCGACAAAAGCGCCGCGTTCACCTCGAACGACGGATTTTCCGTGGTGGCCCCGATGAGGACCACCGTCCCCGCCTCGACGTGCGGCAAGAGGGCATCCTGCTGGGCCTTGTTGAAACGATGGATCTCATCGATGAACAGGACCGTGCGCTCGGCCCGCTCGTCGCGGTGGACGGCGGCCTCCGCCACCGCCTCGCGCAGATCCTTGACCCCCGCCATCACCGCCGACATGGCCACGAAACGCGCCTGCGCTTCTGTGGCCAGCAGCCGGGCCAGCGTGGTCTTGCCGGTCCCGGGGGGGCCCCACAAGATCAACGACGGCAGTTCGCGCGCGTCCAGCGCTCGGCGCAGCAAACGGCCGCTGCCCAGCAACTGCCCCTGGCCGACGAATTCGCCCAGCGACCGCGGCCGCATGCGCTCCGCCAGGGGCTGCCCCCGTCGGTCCTTTGACGCCGCCCGGGCAAATAGATCCATGGACCGAATCTAGCAAGGTTAGCGACGCTTGGTCGCGGTCACCATGCCGCCCAGTCCGGCCGTTGGGCTGATGCGATAACCCTCCACCGTGCGCCGGGCCGCCACCACGTTGTCCTCGTGCCACAGCGGCAGCATCGGCAGATCGTCGGCCAGCCGGCGCTGAACCTGGGCGTACAGCGGCCGCCGCGCCGAAAAGTCGCGCACGGCGGCGGCGTCATCCAGCAACCTGTCGACCGCGGCGTTGCGATAGTGAAAGCGGTTCTTGCCGTCAAAGTGCGTCTCCACCGAGGGAATGCGCGACGAATGAAAGAACGGTCGCAGCATGTCCGGTTCGATCACGTCGGTCACCTGCAGCGACAGCAGCTGAAAATTCCCCTTGTTCACGTCGTCGATGAAGGTGGCCAGATCAAATGGCCGCACGTCCACCTCGATCCCCACCTCGGCCAGCTGGCGCGCGATGACCTGAGCCAGCGCGACGCGAAACCGCTGGGCGCTGGTCTTCCAGGTCAGCCGCAGGCGCGGCAGCGGTCCGTCGCCGTCGGGATCGGGAAAGCCCGCCTCGTCCAGCAGGCGCCGGGCGCGCGCCGGGTCGTAAGGCCAGCGGGTCACCTCGCCGCTGTACGCAGCGTTGGACGGATCCAGCATCCCCGTCGCCGCCACCGCGTGACCGCGAAACTTCGAGGCGATGATCTGGGGCCGGTTGATGGCGCAGGCGATCGCTTGCCGTACGCGCAAATCTGACGTCCCCGGCGCGTCCAGGTTGAACCCGATGTATGTCAGCATGGCGCTGGGCGCGTACGTCACCACCAGGCGGGGATCTTTTTCGAACGTCTCCAGCACCAGCGGTGGAATCCCGTTCTGGATGAGGTCGCCCGATCGCCCCATCAGCGCCAGAAAGCGGGCGTTGTCATCGCGAATGGTGCGAATGACGATGCGTTCAGGCGCCGGCGGCACGCGGGCAAAGGGATTGCGCGCCAGCTCCAGACGATCGGGCCCTCTCGCCGAGACGACGAACGGCCCGGCCCCACCCGGTTCGGCGCGGGGATCGAACGGCGGCAATGGCGCCCCCGCCTTGACTGCCGCGCGCACGGCGTCGTCCTGGGGCTGGGCCCGCCGCCGATCGACGATGCCAAAGTCCAGGTCGGTGATAAACGGCGCCCGGGCCCGCCGCAGACGAAAGCGCACTTGCCCCGACGGCAACACGTCGACATCGGCCAGGATCTCGTTCCACGCCTTGCGATACGGGCTGCCCAGCAATGGATCGCGCACCGACGCGAAGGTGTAGCGGACGTCTTCGGCGTCGACGGGACGGCCGTCGGCGAACCGTGCGTCGGGGCGCAGCGTGACCAGATACGACGTCTCGCTCTCGGCTTCGATCGACTGGGCCAGGGCCAGCTCGGGCCGGGCGCCCAGGTTGTCGACGCTGACCAGGCCAGGGGCTAAAAGCCGCGACACCTTGACGTCCCACGAGCCCACCGTGAAACGCGGATCCACGCGTTTGATCGGCGATTCGTTCAACAGCACCAGCTCGTGCGACGAGATCTCGGCCCGCCGGCACCCGGCGGCGGCCCCCGCCAAAACGGCGATCGACGCCGCGCAAAGTAGAAGGGGGACGCACCGGATGTTAAGTTGACCGAACGTTGTCACGTCCTGCTGTGCCTCCGCGCGCTCCGTCGCGACCGTCCACCCGTCACCGGCGCCGGCGCCATCGCCTCGTCGCGCTGCTGGCGATGCTGGGACCGGCGCTGGGCACCGGCGCGGCCATCGGGCAGGTCGGTCCGCGCGTACTGGCCCTGACGCCGACGCCACCGGGGGCAGCCGCGCCTGCGAGACCGCCAGCAGCCGCAACCCCACCAGCGCCTGTTCCCGCACCCGCACCCGCGGCGGCCGGCGCCGCGCCGGCTGCGCCGTCGGCATCGGACTCGGACGCCCTGATCGCGAAGCCCCCGGTCCGTCCGCTGCCTGGCAATGTCCCGCGGGTTCCGACGATCGCCGATCTTCCCAAGCCACCGCCCAAGGATCTGGCGGCGCGCAAGGACTGGTTGCGCACGCAGCTGGACGAGCTGTTCGGCTCGCCCAGCCTGGGCCGTGCCAAGGTGGCCGTGCTGGTGGCGGAGTCAGATTCGGGAAGGCCGGTTTACGCACGTTCTGAGAAGACGCTGCTCAATGCGGCGTCGAACGTCAAGATCGTCACGTCTGCGGCGGCGCTGGCCATGCTGGGGCCAGAGTATCGCTGGAAGACCACGCTGTCGGTGGTGGCGCCCGCGACTGGTGCGGCGCTGGTCGCGGGCGGCGAGCTGGCGGGCGATCTTTTCCTGCGCGGTTACGGCGATCCCACGTTGTCGACGCAAGATCTGAACGCGATGATCGGTGATCTGATCTCGCTGGGGCTGCGCAAGGTGCACGGCGGAATCGTCGTCGACGAAAGCTTCTTCGACCGCACGCACGTCGGCCCGGCGTACGATCAGAAAAACGAGTCGTACGCATCGCGGGCGCCGTCGTCGGCGGCGTCGCTGAACGGAAACACCGTGGCCATCACCGTCATTCCGGCGGTCACTGCCGGCGCTCCGGCGCGCATCGTGCTGGAGCCAGCCTCGTCGTATTTTCTGGTCAGCGGTCGCATCATCACGGCGGGCGACGGGCCGGCCGCGCACACCGTCGACACCCAGGACGACGGCCACGGTCACACGGTCATCGTGGTCGGCGGACGCGTTCGCGTCGGCACCGAACCGCACACGGTCTACCGGCGCGTGATCGATCCACCCGCGTATCTGGGCCAGACGCTGCGACAGCTGCTCGAACGGCGCGGAATCTTCACGGCAAAACCGGTGCGCGTCGCGGCTGCACCGGGACAAGGATTGCGCGTGCTGTCGACGCACGAGTCAGCGCCGCTGGGCGTGGCGGCGCACGATCTCAACAAACGCTCGAACAACTTTGCAGCCGAGCAGGTGCTGCGCACCATGGGCGCCGAGATCGTTGGTCGCCCTGGCACCTGGGATCGCGGCCTTGAGGCGGTGGCGCGCTATCTGGCCACCGCCGGCATTCCCCGCGGCAGCTATCAGATGGCGAACGGTTCCGGCCTTTACGAGTCGAACCGCTTCACGCCCGAGCAGATCACGCAGGTACTGCGGACCGCCTTGCGCGACTTCCGAATCTCCGCCGAGTTCCTGGCCTCTCTGGCGGTGGCGGGCACCGATGGGACCATCGCCCATCGGATGACCGGCACGTTGGCCGAGCGATTCGTTCGAGCCAAGACAGGAACGCTGGCCAATGCTAGCTGCCTGTCAGGGATCGCCGGATCGCCCGGCCGTATCCCGCTGGTGTTCTCAGTCCTGATGAACGACGTGACCAACGCGGGCGAAGCACGTCGTCTGCAAGATCGCGCTGCCGAGCTTCTGGTCGCTTACCTCGAGGCTGACTGAGCCCCTGGTGCGCTGAGCGACTCTCGTTCGCGACCCGACCCGTATCCCTCGCCCTCCATCGTCGCCGTCTTCTCCTCTCGCTGATGTCGAAGTCTTGCCTTCTCTTCTGGCGCCAGTTTGTCCCAACCCCTCCCGCCTCCATCGTACAGGGCATCAATCCATTCAGCCGACCGCGGACTAATGTGACGGATCTGCATGCTTGCTTCCCTCCCCAGTTGATGACTCTCCCGACGTTCTGATCGTACAAGAAAATCGATCGTGCGGGGAGTGCCGAAATCCGTTTTCGCCCCGCACGATCGCTGCCCCCGCCCGTTTGCTTCCACTCTGCCGCCCTGCCACAGCTTCATCGATCCCCGCCCCACCCTGAAGTCCATCCGACCACCTGCCCCTACCCTCAACGCAACTGCCCCCGAAAACCCCGCGCGTTGACTCTCCCCGATCCGTCGATGACTCTGTCGATGTGAACACGCTTTCGTTCCCAAGAATTCCCAAAAAACCCGGTGAATCGTTCAGTTTCACAGTGACCTGCATAACCGCCCTGACAGACATTCTTACTCACCGATTGTTTCCAGCGTCTTTCCGCGTGATTTTTTGTTTGTTAACTGACGGAGGCGCCGCCCGTCGCTTCTTACGGGCGCGCTTCCAGGACCATGCTGAAGGGTGTCTCGGTGGCCCTCCGAAACCGCGTAAATCCGCCTTCTCCTACTACAACGTGGCGCAGGCGGGTTTCTCCCGCCTGCGCGCCCAAGGCCGGTCCATTTCCGGCAAGCGAGCAGGGCACCGACAACATCGTCGACGCGCCGTAATAGACACGACCCACCGGGTTCAGGTTGTCTTCGACCCGATCGTTGGCGAACGGTTCGACCAACATCCACGTTCCGTCGCGGGCCAGCGCCTTGCGGATGTGACGAGCGGCGCCCCCCGGGTCACCGAGGTCGTGCAGGCAATCAAAGCACGCGACAAGATCATATCCGGTGCCCGGAAAATCCTGAGCCCGCGCCACCTCGAACCGAACCCGATCGTCGACGCCGGCTTCTTTCGCGCGGCGGCGAGCCGCCTGGATCGATCCCTCGTGATAATCGAAGCCAACGAAACGCGCCTGCGCATATGTCTTGGCCATCAGGATCGTCGAGGCGCCGTGACCACACCCGACGTCCGCCACGGAACCGCCCGCCTCTAGCTTGTCTTCCACGCCATCCAGGGCCGGAATCCAGTGACTGGTCAGATGCCCGATGTACCCCGAGCGGAAGAATCTTTCGGTGCCCACGAACAGCACCGGATCCTGATCGCACCAGTCAAGACCGGCCCCGGTGCGGAAGTTCTCTGCAATGCGCGGCTCGGCCTTCATGGCGGCCGCGACCATCTGAAACGCGCCCGGCAGAAAAGAAGGGCTTGATTCATCGGCCAGGGCGGCCGCCTGTTCGGGGGGCAGGCTGTAACGCCCGCTGGCGGGGTCATAGCTGACATAGCCACCGGCCGCCTGGTTGCCCAGCCATTCACGGACGTAACGCTCGGTGGTCTCGGTGCGCCGGGCCAACTCGGCGGGCGTGACCTGGCCGGCCCCGGCCATCGCCTTGTAAAGACCCAGCTTGTCGCCGATGACCACCAGCGCGGCGCTGATGGCCGCCCCGATATCGCCCACCGCCCGGCCGAGAAAATCGTTCATCTTGGCTTCATCGATTACGGGGTCGGTGGACATCTGGTTTCTCCTTGGCGTCATTCGGAGTGATCGTCGTCGTCATCGTTGGGGGGCGGAATTTCCCGCTGATTCACCGTTGCCACGATGAGTCCGGGGCGTTGGAGCGATCGTTGGCGGCAGCGTGGGAAGTCTCCTCCCGACGCTGTGGCTCGCCCGAAAGAAGCGTGGGATAGTCCGACCTCGAGGCGGGCCGTTGGGGAAAAAGGCTGTTGAAATACGCCTGCTGGGCGAGCTGGAGGTCACGCATGACGGCCGCGCGCGGCCTCTGCCTGCCTCGAAGAAGACCCGCGCCCTGCTGGCGTATCTGGTGGCCACGGCGCGCCCCCACCTGCGCGAACGGCTGTGCACGTTGTTGTGGGACGGCCCCGACGATCCACGGGCGGCCTTGCGTTGGAGCCTGACCAAGATTCGCCCTCTGCTGGATGACGCCACCGAAACGCGTCTGGCCTGCGATCGCGAACGGGTCGCCTTCTCCGCGGAAGGAATCGTGGTGGACGTGGCGCTCTTGCGCGACGAGCTTCGGGGCGGCGTCGACAGCACGCCCACCGAGACCTTGCGCCAGGCGGCCGCGCGTTTTCGCGGCGAATTCCTGGAAGGATTGGATCTGGCCGGCTGCTATCGCTATCACGAGTGGTGCGTGGCGGAGCGCGAGGCGGTGCGGGCGTTGCGGGTGGCGATCCTGGTGACGTTGACTGACCGGTTGGTGGATGCCCCCGAGGAAGCCCTGCGCTTTGCGCGCGAGCGCGTGGCCATCGACCCTCTGGCCGAGGCGGCCCACGTGGCGGTCGTCAAGCTGCTGGGCAAGCTGGGGCGCACGCGCGAGGCACAGCAGCAGTACGAGTCGTGCCGGCGCATCCTGCAGGCCGAGCTGGGCGCGCGGACGTCGAACGAGCTGGAGCAGGCGCGCATGGCGCTGGGGCGCTCGGTTCCATCGGGCAGCGACGACGCGGCCAAGGCCAATCCGGCGACGGTGACGGCGACGGCGGCGGCGACGGCCGCCGAACCTCGAGCGACCGCAACACTGTCCACTGCCGGTTCGCCGGTGATGGGTTCACCGCCTTGGCCTTCGCCTTCCTCTTCCCCGCCGCGCGACGCCGCGCCGCGGCCCTTGTTCGTGGGGCGAGCCCAGGAGCGCGCGGCGCTGCACGCCCAGGTGGAGGCGGCAAAGGCGGGCACCGCCGAGAAGCTGGTCGTGGTCGTCGGCGATCCGGGAATCGGAAAATCGCGCCTGCTGGAAACGCTGGAAGCCGACGTGCGGGCCGCCGGCGGTCTGGCGCTGCGCGGCCGTGCCTTTGAAGCGGAGATGGTTCGCCCCTATGGCGCCTGGATCGACGCTCTTCGTTCGGCGAATCTGGCGGAGGCGGCCGCGCCCTGGGCGGCGGATCTGTCGCCGCTGTTGCCCGAGCTTGGCGGCAAGAACGACGACGGCGGCAATCAAAGCCGGCTGTTTGATGCCGTGACGCGCCTGCTGTCCTCGCTGGCCCAGCGGCAAGGTCCGCTGGCGGTGGTGCTGGACGACATTCAATGGTTGGACGAAGCGTCGGCGGCGCTGCTGCACTTTGCTTGCCGGGAGCTGGGTCGCACGCGCGTGCTGTTCGCCTGCGGGGCGCGGCGCGGCGAGCTGGGCGATAACCGCGCGGCGCTGAAGCTGATCCGCACGCTGGAGCGCGACCACCGACTGGAGCAGATCGCCATCGGTCCCTTGAACGCCGACGAGACAGCGGCCCTGGTGCGGTCGGTTCGACCGAAGCTGGATCCCGCGCGCGTCTTCGCCGACAGCGAAGGGCATCCGCTGTTCGCGCTGGAGATCGCCCGTACGCTTTCCGATCAGGGACAGGACGCCGAACGCCCGCTGTCGGCCACGCTGGAAGGACTGCTGGATGAACGCCTGTCCCAGCTGGACGATCGCACGCGCGAGCTTTTGCCCTGGGTGGCGGCGCTGGGGCACGCGTTCAAACCTGATCTTCTAGCGTCGGTCTGCGGCGCGGCGCCGATGGATCTGTTGCCCGCGCTGGAGCACCTGGAACGGCACGGCGTGCTGCGCATCGCCGGTGATGGATACGATTTCGCCCACGATCTGCTGCGCCAGTGCGCCTACCGCCAGCTTTCGGAGCCGCGGCGGCGCCTGGTTCACCTGCAGATCGCGCGGGTTCTGCAGGCCGCGGCGGCCAGCGACGACACGCTGTCGGGCGACGTCGCGCACCACGCCGCCGCCGGGGGCGACGACGCGCTGGCGGCGCGGGCCTATGTGGCGGCCGGCGAGCGCTGCCTGCGGGTGTTTGCCAACGCCGAGGCCGCCGAACTGGCCATGCGCGGGCTGCAACACCTTCCCCGTCTGGATCGGCCGAGCCGTCTCAAGCTGCACCTCGATCTTCTGGCCATCTACATTTTCTCCGGCCGCGCCCACGCCCGGCTGCGCGAGGTCGACAGCGAGCTGCTCAACGCCCTGATGGACGGCCAGGACGCCGGCCTCACCGCCGAGGTGGTGCGCGGATTTTACGTCCGGTCCATCCTGCAATTTACCGGCGAGAACATCGACGCCGCCCAGGAGAGCACCTGGCGTGCGCTGGAAGTGGCCCGCGCCAAAGGCGATCCGATGGGCGCGGCGCTGCAGCTGAGTGATTCGGCCCGTTGCCTGCTGCTGATCGAGCGGGACGTTGCGCAGGCGCAGTCACTGCTGGCCGAATCGATCCAGCTGGCCGGTCCCAAGGCGGCCGATCTGATGAACGTGTCGCTGGCGCGCGGGCTGATGCACAGTTTTCTGGGCGAGACCGACCGCGCGATCGCGTCGTTGCAGCGGGCCTTCGACCAGGCAGAGCGCGACCAGGCGCGGTGGGAGGGATACACCTGCCTGGTCAAGCTGATCAGCGCAGCCCTGGACGGCGGGCAGATCGATCTGGCCCTCGGTCACTGCGATCAGCTGCAGGAGGCAGCGTCGAAGATGTTCGGCGGCAGCGAACAGCAGGGAGCAACCGCCCTGACAGCGCTGGTCCGGGTCGCCGCCGGACAAGCGTCGCCCGAAACGATGACCGCCCCGATCGATCGGCTGCGGGCCGCTGACGCCAAGGGAATGCTGGCGTACGTGCTGAACATGGCGGCTATCTTTGATCTGCGGGCCGGCCGTCGCGAAGAAACGCGGGCCAGAGCGACCGAAGCGTTGACCGCCGCCACCGCTGTCGGCCGGCTGAGCCAGGCCGCCATCAGCCGGGCCCTGCTGGGACAGATCGCGTTTCTGGCCGGCGACGCGCGAACCGCCCAGGCGCACCTGGCCGCCACGGAGGAGCTGCGCCGCGAACCGCTGGCCCTCACCGCCCTGGCCATGCAGCAGCTGGCGGCGCTGGAGACACTGTTACAGCAGGTGCCGGTGCGCAAGCCGGCGAAGGTCCGCGCCGGCACGGCGACGTCGGTCAATCCCAAAACCTGATCCGAGAGAGGAGCGATCCAGATGCCATATTTGATCGTCGAATATCGATACGACCCGCCGCTGACCGACGAAGCTCTGAACAAACTCAGCGCCGCGCTGACCCCTTGCCTGGAGGCGCGCAACGTTCGTCGCCTGCGCACCTACCTGGCCACCGACCGCACCCGCGGTTTCTGCGAGTTCGAGGCCGCTGACGCCGAGAGCGTGCGCGAGGCCTTTCGCTCGGCCAAGGTGAAGTTTGAAAATGTTTGGTCGGCCGATCTGTTCGGCCCACCCTGAGCCTCCTTGAATTCGGTGGACGTTTCTCGCAGGATGTCCGCGCCATGACGACCGACACCGGAGCGCCGAAGGCGACGGCGACCCCCGGTTCTCCGCCGCCGCCCAAGAAGACGCCGCTCGGCGACGCCCACCGACGACTGGGCGCCAAGATGATCGATTTTGGCGGTTGGTGGATGCCGGTCAGCTATCCGTCGGGGATCCTGGACGAGCACCGCGCCACCCGCACCGCGGTCGGCGTGTTCGACGTCTGCCACATGGGCGAGGTCCACTTCAAAGGGCCACGCGCGGCCGAGGCGGTCCAGCAGCTTGTCACCAACGACATCGGCAAGCTGACCGACGGGCGGGCGCTGTACGCCATGGCCTGCTGGCCGACGGGCGGCATCGTCGACGACCTGATCGTTTACCGCATCGCCGAGCGGCACTATCTGATCGTCGTCAACGCGGCGAACGTTTCCAAGGACGTCCGGTGGTTTCGCGAGAACGTGGGCAACTGGTGCGACGTCGTCGACGCATCGGAGGAGACGGGCCTCATCGCCTTTCAGGGACCGCAGGCCGAGACGGCGCTGCAGACGCTGACGCAGACGCCGCTCGGCGCCTTGCGCTCGTTCGATTTTCATCCCGCCGAGGAGGTGGCCGGCGTGCGCGTCTCCCTGGCACGCACCGGCTACACCGCCGAGGACGGCTTCGAGCTTTTTTGCGCGGCGACGGACGTGCCGCGCCTGTGGGAGCGCCTGCTGGAAGCGGCCGCCGCGGTGGGGGGCAAGCCGGTCGGCCTGGGGGCGCGCGACACCTTGCGCCTGGAAGGACGGCTGTCGCTGTATGGCAACGATCTGACCGACGAGACCACGCCGCTGGAGGCGGGCCTGGGGTGGGCGGTGAAGCTGGACGGAGCGTCGTTCATCGGGCGCGACGCGCTGGTGGCCCAGCGCGAGAGCGGTGTGACACGCAAGCTGGCCGGCTTTGAAATGCGCGGCCGCGGTGTGGCCCGCCACGGCTATCCCATCGTCGACGCCGACGGGCGCGCCCTGGGCGAGGTCACCTCGGGCGGGCCGGGCCCCACCGTCGAGAAGAACATCGGCCTCGGTTACGTACCGACCGCCCTTGAACAGCCGGGGACGACGCTGATCATCGATTGTCGCGGCAAGATGGTGGAGGCCGAGGTGGTGAAAGGGCCTTTTTACAGACGAGCACAGCCTAACCGAGGAAAATCATGAGCACGCTTTATCCGGACGATCTGCTTTACACCAAGGACCACGAGTGGGCGCGCATCGAGGACCGAGACGGCGGCAAGCTGGCCACCATCGGCATCACCCGCTTCGCCGTCGAGCAACTGGGCGACGTCACCCAGATCGAGCTGCCCAAGGAGGGCGAGGCGGTGAGACAGGCGGAGATCTTCGGTTCGGTCGAGTCGGTCAAGGCCGTGTCGGATCTGTTCGCGCCCCTGTCAGGCAAGGTCGTCAAGGTGAACTCGCCGCTCGGTGATTCGCCCGAATACGTCAACGAGGATCCGTACGACGAGGGGTGGATGATCCAGATCGCCATCAGCAACGCCGACGAATTGAAGGGCCTCATGGACGCCGACGCCTACCAGAGCTTCGTCAAAGAGCAGGGGGAGTAGACAAGCGCTTCATGCCGGTCGATCTTCGCCATCCGGATCGTTTCACCAACCGTCACATCGGTCCCGACGCCGCCGACGTCGCCGAGATGCTCCGCGCGCTGGGTCTGGGTTCGCTGGACGCGCTGGTCGCCGAAACCGTGCCGGCCTCGATTCGCAGCAAGCGGCCGCTGGATCTGCCGGGCGCGGAAAGCGAGTACGACCTGCTGCAGGAAGTGACCCGCATCGGCGCCCGCAACCAGATCTTTCGTTCGTTCATCGGGCTCGGCTATGCCGACTGCATCACGCCGCCGGTGATTCTGCGCAACATCCTCGAGAACCCGGGCTGGTACACGCAGTACACGCCCTACCAGGCCGAGATCTCGCAAGGACGACTGGAAGCGCTGCTGAATTTCCAGACGATGATCGCCGATCTGACCGCCCTGCCCATGGCCAACGCGTCGCTGCTGGACGAGGCGACGGCCGCCGCCGAAGCCATGCACATGATCCAGGCGGTGGCGCCATCGGCCGATGAAGCGGGGCGCGTCTTTCTGGTGGCCAGCGACTGCCACCCGCAGACCATCGAGGTTGTGCGCACCCGAGCCGAGCCGCTGGGCATCCCGATCGTGGTGGCCGACGTGGCGACGTTTTCTTTCGACGCGGCGGAGAGCCCGCGGGTCTTCGGCGTGCTGTTGCAATACCCGGGCAGCGACGGTGGCCTGGTTGATCACCGGGACTTCATCGCCCGCGCGCACGCCGCGGGCGCCATGGTGGCCATGGCCGCCGATCTGCTGGCCCTGACGGTGCTGACGCCGCCGGGCGAGCTGGGCGCTGACGTCGCCGTCGGCAGCGCGCAACGGTTCGGCGTGCCTCTTGGTTACGGTGGGCCGCACGCGGCGTTCTTTGCCACCAGGGCCGAATGGGTGCGCAAGATGCCGGGGCGAATCATCGGCGTGTCGCAGGATGCGCACGGCCATCCCGCCCTGCGCATGGCCCTGCAGACCCGCGAGCAGCACATCCGTCGTGAGAAGGCGACCAGCAACATCTGCACGGCCCAGGTCCTGCTGGCAGTGGTGGCCAGCATGTACGGCGTCTATCACGGACCGCACGGCCTGCGCGCCATCGCCGAGCGGGTGGCGGCCCTGACGGCGATCCTGGCGCGCGGTCTCGGTCGCCTGGGCGTCACCGTCAAGCACAAGCAGTTCTTCGACACCGTGTGCGTGGAAGGAACGCCCGCGCAGATCAACGCCTGGCACGCCACCGCGGAAGCGCGCCGCATGAACTTTCGTCGCATCAGCGACAGGGCGCTGGGGATCTCCCTGGACGAGACCACCAGCGCCGACGACGTCCAGCAGCTGTGGGCGGTGTTCGCCGGCGCGCCGGGGCAAGGCGCCGCCTTCACCGTCGACGAGCTGGGGCGCCAGCTGGATACCCCGGGGACCTGGCCGCGCGCCCTGGCCCGCACCACCGGTTATCTCGGCCATCCGGTCTTCAACACGCACCACTCCGAGACCGAGATGCTGCGTTACATGCGCGGCCTGGAAGGGCGCGATCTGTCGCTGACGCATTCGATGATTCCGCTTGGGTCGTGCACGATGAAGTTGAACGCCACCGCCGAGATGCTGCCCATCACCCGGCCGGAGTGGAACCGCCTGCACCCATTCGCGCCGCCGGCCCAGGCGGCCGGCTATCAGGTGATCTTCCAGCAACTGGAGGGGATGCTGGCAGAGGTGACCGGATTTCCGGGCGTGTCGCTGCAGCCCAACGCCGGCTCGCAAGGCGAATACGCCGGCCTGCTGGTCATCCGCCAGTATCACCTGAGCCGCGGCGAAGGACGCCGCGACGTCTGCCTGATCCCACAGTCGGCCCACGGCACCAATCCGGCGTCGGCGGCCATGGCCGGATACAAGGTCGTGGTGGTCGCCACCGACGAGCACGGCAACGTCGATCTCGCCGATCTGGAGACCAAGGCCCGCCAGCACCGCGATCAGCTGGCCGCGCTGATGGTCACCTACCCGTCGACCCACGGCGTGTTCGAGGAGGACATTCAAAAGCTGTGCGCCGTTGTCCACGAGCACGGCGGACAGGTGTACATGGACGGCGCCAACATGAACGCCCAGGTTGGCCTGTGCCGTCCGGCGGACATCGGCGCCGACGTTTGCCACCTGAACCTGCACAAGACGTTCTGCATCCCGCACGGCGGCGGCGGCCCGGGCATGGGCCCCATCGCGGCGGCGCGCCACCTGGCGCCTTTTCTTCCCACTCATCCACTGATTCCCACCGGCGGCGCGCAAGGGATCGGCGCTGTCTCGGCCGCGCCCTGGGGCAGCGCCAGCATCCTGCTCATCTCGTGGGCCTACGCCCGCATGATGGGCGGCGCCGGGTTAGCCGAGGCGACCAAGGTGGCCATCCTGAACGCCAACTATGTGGCCCGCCGGCTGGATGGGTCGTACCCGGTGTTCTATCGCGGCAAGAACGGCCGCGTCGCCCACGAGTGCATCCTGGACA
>JAXDMH010000213.1:0-5399 GCA_034666225.1 Myxococcales bacterium | reverse complement strand
TCTCCGGTCATGGACGTCGAGTCGCTCCGCTGTTTCGAGGCCGCCGCCACCACGCTGAGCTTTCGGGCCGCCGCGACCCGGGTGCACCTTTCGCCGGCGGCGTTCTCCGATCGCATCCGCCGGCTGGAGGAAGATCTGGGTGTCTCGGTCTTGCGCCGCACCACCCGCCAGGTGGCCTTGACCGACGACGGCCAGCGCCTTTTGCCGCTGGTGCGCGAGACGCTGGCCGGCGTCGAACGCGTGCGGGCGGCGGCGCGCGACAAAGGCCGGCCGGCCCCCTTCGAGCTGATCATCGGCACTCGCTATGAGCTGGGGATCTCCTGGCTCTGTCCGGCGCTGGGCGCGCTGGAGCGACGCCGCCCGGAACGGACCATTCACCTTTTCAACGCCGACAGCCCGGATCTCTTGCGGCGCCTGGAACGCGGCGAGCTGGACGCGGCCATCACCAGCACGCGTCTCAGTTCACCGCGCCTGGCCTATGCGGCGCTGCACGCCGAAGACTATGCCTTCGTCTCGGCGTCGCGTTGCCTGCACAACCGCGAGGACGCCCGCAGCCTCACGCTGGTCGACGTCAGCGGCGATCTGCCGCTTTTTCGCTATTTCCTGGACGCCCAGGCCAACGCCGAACCCTGGCCCTTCGCGCGCGTCGAGTTCATGGGCGGCATCGGCAACATTCGCCTTCGCCTGCTGGAAGGCGGCGGACGTGTCGCCGTGCTGCCACATTACTTCATCGCCCGCGACGTCGCCGCCCGCCGCCTGGTCACGCTGTTGCCGCGGCTGCGCCCGCGCTCTGACACCTTCCGCCTGGTCTGGCGCGCCGGACACCCACGCGAGAATGAACTGGTGGCCCTGGCCGCCGAGCTGCGCGCCCGGCCGCTGCGCTAGCGCGACAGGGGAGCGAGCAACGAACGATAAACGGTCGCGACGTGGGCGGCGATGGCGGCTGCGTCAAAGGCCTGGGCGCGCTGGCGGCCCCGCTCGCCCAGCGTGGCGCCCAGGGCCGCATCCTTCAGCAGACGAAGAATCTGCGTCGCGAAATCGTCGCCGTCGCCGGCGCGGGCGGGCAGGCCACACTGATCGCCTTCGATCAGCTCGGGCAAAGCGCCTTCGTTCGTGACCACCACCGGGCGACCGGCGGCCATCGCCTCGCCCACCACGCGGCCAAAGCCTTCGTGACGCGAGGACAGCACGAAGACGTCCAGGGCGCGCATCACCGCCGGCATGTCCCGGCGCGCGCCGGCGAACACCAGCTTGTCGGCCACGCCGGTCTCGGCGGCCAGCGCCTTGACGCGGGCAAAGTACGCCTCCTCCACCGGCACCTCGGCCACGCCCACCACCACGAACCGGACCTCCGGTCGTTCGCGCGCCACCGCGGCGCAGGCGCGCACGAAGGTCTCGACGTCCTTGCGCGGGTGAATTCGCCCGACGGTGCCGATCAACCGCTGGCCGGGACCAGCGCCCAGCTGCGCCCGCACCGCGAACGCCGCGCCGTCGTCGCCGGCGCCGGCTGCCGCGAAGGTGGCGATCTCGATCGGGTTGTAGATGACCTGGACCTTGGCGCCGCCGCGCGGTCCAAAGATGGCCTCGGCGGTCGCGTGCGAGATACAGAAGACCTGCGCCGAAAGGCCGGTCCACAGCCGGGTCAGCGCCGCGAAGATCAGGCGCGGCTCGGCCAGGGTGTTGCCGCGATAGTGAAGAACGTGCGGCAGACCCAGGGCCCGTGCGGCCAGGGCGCCGTCCAGCACCACTTCCATGTTGGTGTGGATCAGCTGTGCCCCAACCTCGCGCGCGATACGCGCCACGGCCCGGGCCCCGCGACCGGTCTCCAGAGGAAACCGCGCCATGTCCATCGCCGAGAGCTGGCGATGCAAGATGGCCAGCGGCGCGAAGTGCACCGTGGCGCCCACGGCGCGATAGCGTTCCACCGGCGGCCCGTCGGCGGGCAAGACCACATGCGCTTCGATCCCCAGCGGCACCAGGTGGCGCAGAAGACCGAGCAGGCTCTCGTCGGGGCCGCTGACCTGCTGAGAGAAAGGATTGACGTAAACGACGCGCATGGCGGCCCTGGTCTCGATCGCCGCGTTCAGGGTGCCAGGACGTCGCGACGAAACGCGGCGCCGGCGGTGCGGTTGTTCATGTAGCGGAGCGCGAACTGAAACGCCGCCTCCGATCGACCACGCAGATCCTCGTTGCTGCTGCGGGCCAGGGTCTCCACCGCCGCGCGTGTGGACGCCTCGTCGTGGGCCACCAATCCCCAGCCACCCTGCGTGGCGATGTCGACGATGCCATAGTCGGGCGGCGCGATGACCAGCACCGGACGCCCCACCGACAGGTACTCGCGCAGCTTGGTCGGCCAGATGACTTGCAGAGGCGCGCGATTTTGCGCCACCGGATCCAGCGCCGCGATCATGCAGGTGCTGCTGGCCACTTCCTGCAGCACCTGCTCGGGCGGGACCGATTTGATCGTCCAGCGCGCCGGATCAAGGCCCATGGCCGCCACGTCGGCGGGCGCCATGTGCGTCAGCAGTCGCAGCTCGATGTCGGGCGCGATCTCGGTGACCGCCTTTTGCAGCCAGGCCAGGGCCTGGCCTTGCGCCGTGTACAACCACCCCACGAACAGCAGCGACCGTCGCCCGGTGGGCAGCGGCACCGGACCGGCCGCGTCGATGTTGATCAGCGGCGGCAAAAGCTCGACCTCGGCCGGCGCCCCGTCAGCGCGCATCCATTCGTTCATGCGCGGCGACAGCCCGAAACAGCGCGAGGCGCGCCCCAGCGTCTGCCGTCGCCAGCGGGCCAGCGTCTTTTGCAAGAATGGCCCGGCGCCCCAGAACGCCGACGCGTGCAGGTCGATGCCATAGACCCACAGATCAGCGCCGGTGGCGCGCGCCCAGCGCTCGGCGATGATCATCGTCGGGTCCAGCGTGGCGACGATGCGGCGCACGTTGGGAAACAACCGGCGCAACACCGACGGGCCCAGGTACCGGGTCGCCGCCATCACCGCCGCCATCACCGCCGATTCCGAGCGGCGGCTGGGCTGGCGCGGCACCGGCAAGGGCAAGCGCACGCGCGAGCCCCAGGGACCACCGCCGATTCCCACCATGGCCAGCTTGTCTTCCGGCACCTCGCCGAAAAGCTCGCGCAGCATGATGCTGTAACCGTCGCGGCCCGGTGGAAGGTTGTGCGCCACCAAGGCCACCGTCTGGCTGTCCCACATTCGGGGGCGCAATCTAGCAGAAGCGGCTGCCGGTCACAGCAGCAAGGGGCGCACGTCGACGAAGGCCATGCCGGCGCGCCGAGCCGCTTCCAATCCCAGGTCAGTGTCTTCGTAGACGGTGCAGGCCGCCGCCGACACGCCCAGGCGGCGGGCCGCTTCCAGAAAGACGTCCGGCTCGGGCTTGTGGCGCGCGGTGTCCTCGGCGGTGACCACGGCCTCGAACCAGTCGGCGATCTGGATCAGGGCCAGCGTCTTTTCCACCAGGTGGCGCCGCCCGCCCGAGGCGATGGCCATGGCGCCGTGGCTGCGGCAGGCCCGGGCGATGTCGACCACCTTTTGAATCGGCCTGATCACGCCCGGCCGCGAAAGCTCGTCGATGAAGGCCTGCTCCTTCTCGAGGGCGATCGCCTGCGGATCCAGAGTCAGGCCCGCCTCGGTGATCAGCAGCTCGGCGATCTTGCGGGTGGGAACGCCGCCCAGCGAATAGAAGCGCTGCTCGGGAAAGGTCAGGCCATGGCGCGCGGCGATGGCGGTCCAGGCGGCAAAGTGCGCCGGCATGGTATCGGCCAGGGTGCCGTCGAGGTCGAAGATGAACCCTTTTTTCATGGCAGGCCGCGCCACTTTGGTAAGCGAGCGAGCCCGAGTCAAGCGCCGGCTGCTAGACTGGGGACCGATGCCGGTCTGCCCGACCTGTCAAACCGCCTATCCCGCCGGGGTGGCGGTCTGCGCCCTCGACGGGGCACGGCTGGATCGTGACGATCCCGCCCCGGCGCCGCGGGTTTCGGAGGGCGGCGTTTCAGGCCCGACGCGGCCGACCAGCGCGGCGGCCCCGGTGGCGGTGGCGCGCACGCCCACGCCGGAATCGTTCGATCCGCTGCTGGGATCGACGCTGGCCGGCCGTTACCTGATCATCCGCCGCATCGGCGAAGGCGGCATGGGCGCCGTGTACGAAGCCAAGCACACCGTCATCGGCAAGCGCATCGCGGTGAAAGTGCTGCTGGAGAAATTCCACGCCAAGAGCGACTTCGTCGCCCGTCTGTTGCAAGAGGCGCGGCTGGCCAGCTCGATCGGCCATCAGAACATCGTCGACGTCACCGACTTTGGCACCACCGACGACGGCCGGTCGTTCGTCATCATGGAGTTTCTCGACGGCGAACCGCTGGCCCAGCTGGTGATGCGCGACGCGCCGCTGCCGGTCGAGCGCTGCCTGCGCATCGGTCGCCAGGTGGCCAGCGCCCTGGCCGCGGCGCACGCCAAGGGAATTTTCCACCGCGACGTGAAGCCGGAAAATGTTTACCTGGTCAAGCGCGGCGACGAGGACTTCGTGAAGGTGGTCGACTTTGGCATCTCCAAGGCCGTCAAGCAGGGTGGCGATGAAGGTCCCGAGACATACCGCCTGACCCACACCGGGCTTTTGCTGGGGACGCCGCTTTACATGTCACCCGAGCAGGCGCGCGGCGAAGAAGATCTGGACCACCGGGTCGACATCTGGGCGCTGGGCGTGCTGCTTTACGAATGCCTGACCGGCGAGGTCCCCTTCCGCGCCAACAACTATCTGGGGATCATCTCGCAGGTGCTGACCCACCAGGCGACGCCGCCTTCCCGGTTGCGGCCCGAGCTGGGGATTCCGACCGCCGTCGAGGCGGTGGTGATGCGCGCCATGGAGAAGGATCGCGGCAAGCGCTATCAGGCGATCGCAGATCTGGAACGCGATCTGGATCGGCTGCTGGCCGGCGATCAGAACGTGGGCTTGCCCGATCCCTCGTCGACCCAGCTGTCGCCACCGTCGGCGCTGGAGACGGGCCCGCGCCGCTGGCACCTGGGTCTGGCCGCCTTTGTGGCGCTGGTGGTGGGGCTGGCCTTCGCCCTGTCACGTTCGCCGGCCGAAAGACAGCGGGCCACGGGGGCCGGACTGGCCTCGGAAAAGACGTTGGAGAACGCCTCGGAAAGAACGACAGCGGCGCCGGCGGCGGCCGCCGCCGAGACGCCCGCCGGGGTGGCCAACACCGTTCCCGCCGCCGCGGCCACGGTGGCGCCGCCAGCCGTCGACAACATGGCCGGCAACCCGGCCGGCCTTGCGCGCAGCAACGGCAAGGCCGCCACCCGCACGCCACAGCGTCGGGGGGCGCACGGCGACCGCAAACCGCCCGGCGGACCGGCCAACGCCGCCGGCCCGGAGCCGTCA
>JAXDMH010000212.1:0-5642 GCA_034666225.1 Myxococcales bacterium | reverse complement strand
ATCTCCTCGGGCCGCGCCGGCGCCGGCGTGGCCTGGATGGCGACCACGCTGATGGGGTACGCCTGCTGCTTTTTGCCGGGCCTTTTTCTGCACGGGCTCTGCCTGGTCAGCGCCGCGCAGACCCGACAAAACTAGGGGAAGCTGGCGCCTGTCCGGGGTTCTGGTCCGCCCTCGCCCCCCCGCGCTTACTTGCGGATGTCGATGAGGCCGCTCGATTCGGTCGGCTCGAGACTTTCCTCTTTCCGCTTTCGCAGATGTCGCAGGTCGTCCAGCGTGCGCTGCAGCGGCGAGCTGGCGCCGCGCGCGTCAGGTGACGTCTCCAGCGCGGCGATGGCGTTTCCCAGCACGCGCAGGTCCTCCTCGGTCCGATCCCGCAGCGCCTGGTGCATCTCCCGGAAGGACGAGTAGAAATCCTGCAGCTCGTCGCCTTTACGCAAGCTGGCTGGCGACGGTCCCAGCCGGTTGTCGCGCACCCGCCCAAAGATGTTGGCGATCTTGTACAAGGGCCCCGCCACCTTGTGCGTGATCAGGATGCCGACGGCGCCGATCGACAGCACCAGCACCACGCCGAACCCCACGATGCCCCACAGCACGACCCGATCGCTGTTGGAGAACTGGGCCTGCAATTCTTCGGCGCTGGAGGGGTCGACCAGGCTTGTCCACAGAATCACTTTCGAGACGTCGCGAGTGGCATGGTACTTCTTGAAACCGAGGCCGTCCGTCTGGAACACCGCCACGATGACGATGGTCGCCGTGTAGCGCATCTGCAGTCCGACGTCCAAGAGGTAGTTCCGAACCTTGCGTTTGTATGCCGGGCGCGCCGGCGCAGCAGCTTCAGAGCTGTTCATAGAGGCCTCCACATCCGCTTACCATCATGACCCTATCCGCCTTGAGACTTAAAAAACTTCGTTAAATCCTCGCTGAGCTGTCCGGCAGACGCCTCCAGGCAATCCCGGCGGGCGTTCTCTTTGTCGCGGGGACGCGAGCCCGACTGCAGGCTGGCGCCGGCGTTCGTCCATAGGATGATCGCCTTGGTAGGCCAGCGGGCGACCAAGACCTTCACGTCGCACGAGGTTTCCGAGGCGCTGCCGGCTGGCGAATCGTCCAGCCGGGTGATGTTGCCGTCGATGAAAAACCCAAGCATACCGCTCTTCGGGAACAGCTTCGGGTCCGGGTTGGCCAGCGCCAGGGTCACCAGCTGCAGCTTTCCCAGCTCGCGCGCCAGGGCATCGTGGATGGTCCTGGCGTCGTCGGCGCCGGCAGATTTCACGCCGCCGGTGAAAGAGCCAAAGTTCAGATAAATCTTGGCGTGCTTGTTGACCGCCCCGCCGCTGCTGAGCAACGCCAGCGCCTTTTCGACCTGAAGGCGCACGAACGAGTCGCTCTCCCGCTGCAAGAGTCCCTTCAGCGATTCGGTGGACGAGGGATCAGCGATCTGCCCCAGGGCCTGGGCGGCGATGGCTCGGACGGTCTTGTTCTGATCGGCCAGCGCCTTGGTCAGCGAAGGCACGGCGCTGGGATCGCGCAGGCGCCCCAGAACCAGCGCCGCCTGGACGCGAACCTTGTAGTTGGAATCGTCCAGCAGCGCCCGGCAGAGCTCGTCCACCTTGCCGGGCGGCGCCGCCGCCCACGCCCGGGGCATGGCCGGCCCGAAGGCTCCGAACACGACAGAGAGGAAAAACAGGGCGGCAGGAAACAAGGCCAGGCGGATCATCCTGACCATCCATCCGTCGATCCCGACGCGGATCATGAGCGGCCTGTCTTGCCGCCCGCCGGCGCGAGGCCACCCCGATCGACGCCGCCGCGCAGTCCGTCCGAGCCCAGTTGCAGGACGAAAGCCGATCCTGCCGGCGGCTCCTCCTCGACCCAGAGGCGTCCCCGGTGCAGCTCGGCCATCGTGCGGGCCATCGCCAGCCCCAGACCGTATCCCACCGACCCGGTTCCAGATGGCGTGTACGGCTCGAACATCATTCGCCAGTCCGGGAGCAGCGGCTCGCCCGGCATCGAGACGACCAGGCGCGCCGCCGAACCGATGGCCTGCGTTCGCAGCACGATGGGCTCCTTCGACTGGCCACGCAGAAGCCCGTGCAGGATCAGGTTCATCACCGCACGTTTCACCAGCTCGCGATCGGCCACCACCGGGCGATCGGATGCATGGTCTGACGCCTTGGCCGCGGGCGCCACCAGCAGCTTGCGTCCGGCCAGAACCGCCTGGCGATTCAGCTCTCGATGAACCTCGCGGGCCAGATCGGCCAGCGAGAACGTCGATTCTGTGAGCACCAACTGGCCGCCTTCATGCCGTTCGAAATCGGCCACGGTGCGCACGTTCAGCAGCAAGAGGTCGAACACGGACCGCGCGTCGTCGACGCTGTCCTGAAAATCATCGCGGCGCGGATCGCCGTGCGGGGGGGCGAAATTGGCCATGAAGTCGACGTCCCCTTGCAGCGCCGACACCGAGCCTTTCAGGTCCTGCAAGAACAAGTTCAACCAGCGCCGTCGATCGACGATCTCTGTGCCCTGCGTGCGCTGTTTTCGCTCGATCTGTCGAAACAGTGCCCGGGTCCGCAGCAGCGCCCACAAGCGGGTCCGCCGCTCCTGTGCGTCGGTGGTCGGCGTGAACACGGCGTCCGCGCCGGCGGCGATGGCCCGGATACGAAAGTGCCGCAGGTCGTTCAGCACGAAGACGATCACCGGGACAAAATGTGTCCTGACGTTCGCCTTCAGGCGCTGGCACAGATCGATGCCGCCGGTCGGCAGGATGCGATCGTCGACCAGGACCACGTCGGGGGGATGCAGCAGCGCCTCCTCGAAGGCGCCGTCGGTGTCGGTGGCGGTCTGGACGTTGATGTTCTGCGAACGCAGAAACGTCACCAGCGGTTTGGCCACGCCTCGCCCGGGAGCAGCGACCAACGCCTCTACGTCGGTGGGAAGCGCCAGCGTCGTGCTATGCGTGGTTCTCTCGTCGGGGAGCATCGATGCTCGACTCTCGGTGCATCATAAGGCAGCGGCAGATTTTCATCTACGATTGCCGTCCGGCTTTGGTGCTTGCGCCACCGGTACGATCCTGTCGCGCCAGCAGGATAGACATCGCCAGCACGCCCACCGCGGCGCCCGCCGCATCGGCGAAGACGTCATACACGTCAGCGCTTCGTCCCGGCGTCAGCAACTGATGAAGCTCGTCGCTGACGCCGTAGGCGGTGGCCAGGACGACGGCGATGGCGGCCGCGGCGAGACCACCCACGCGCCAGGTTCGGCGAACGGCGCGATGAAAAAGCGCACCCAGGATCCCGTACACCAGGCCGTGCACGACCTTGTCGGCGTTCTGCGCCGGCATCTCGGGCAGGTTTCGGCCGGGCACCGACGACAGCACAAAGATCAGCAGGCACCAGGCGGCGACCAGCACCCAGGGCCAAATAGGACGGCGCACAGCGGCGACAGTAGCGACGGCTGCCGATCCTCACAAGCCGCGCAACGCAGCCTTCATCTTTTCAATTGGTTGCACTGGTAGGATATGTAGGTTTTTTGACTTCATTGCGGCACACTGTACGATGACGACCATGAGAAGCCCTTTCGATCCCGCCTCTGCCGCCGCCGCGTCCCTGATGGAAACCGCCGACGAGGACCTGGTTCAAACCGAATGCGACGAAGAGGCACTGGAGCGCGAGGCAGCGGAAAAGCGGGAGCACCTGCGCTTTGACAAGATGTTTTCCGTTCGCGTCGAATCTCTTCTCTTCGGCGAGATGTACTGCGTGGCCCGCAACGTCTCGGCGGGCGGCATTTTCCTCGAGGTGCGCGACCCGCTGCCGCTGGGCGCCACGGTGCGCGTTTGTTTTCCGGTACCGGACGGTTCGGGCGACGTCGTCGCCACCGGCGAGGTGAAAAACCACTACTTCATCAATTTCACCCAGGGCGGTGTCAGCAAGGCGGTGTCCGGCATGGCCGTGCGTTTTACCTCCTTCGAAAACGAGAGCCACCACATCCTGCAGGATTGTCTCGGTCGGATGCGCGTCCTGCACTGACCGCCGCTTTGACCGTCTTCATCCTTCACTCTTCGGAAGGCGGGCGCACCATCACCGGATCGGCCAGGTCGACCGTGGCCCCCGGATCGATGGGAACCTCGACCTCGCGTGGGCCGCTGACGATCGGCAAAAGGCGCGCCCCCACGCGAACGCTCAGCTCATAGCGTCCGGGCAGCACCGCGGTGACGACAAAGTGACCGCCCCGATCGATCTCGCCGACCGCTTTGCGCGGCAGAGCCAGCGGTGAACGCCCCAGCAGCACCGCCCTGGCGTCGGGATCCAGGGTCCGCCCGCCGGTCGGCTTGATGACGCCGCGGACGCGCGCCCCACGCTGGGTCAACTTCAGCCGGATCTCGGCCCTCAGGTTGGCGTCGTTGATCTCGATCTTCTCGGGCGGGTAGACCAGCATCTCGCCGTGGCGGGCCCACAGGTAATACGTGCCGGGTTGAAATCGATCCTGGGCGAAGGTCCCCTGGCTGTCCGCGCTCCAGATGATGGGCGAACCGGCGATGCCGCCCGCCGACAGCAGCGCCACCACCGTCGCGTTCGGCTGTCCGTCGCCGTCGCTGTCGACCACCGAACCTTTGATGACCCCGGTTCGCGTCAGCTTGATGGTCACCCGCGCGGGGGCCGCCGGCGCCGGCATGGCCCATTTGAAGATGGTCGGCAGCCAGCCGAACTTGGACCCGCGGAGGAAATAGCGCCGCCCCTTGAGACCGCCCAGCAGGAAATTGCCGTCGGCGCCAGACTGTGTCGCGCTGGTCTCGATGGCGTCTTCGGGATTGCGAAGCGCGGCGATGGTGGCGCCGCCGACGGGGCTGCCCGTATTGTCGATCACCCGGCCGCGGATGAGATTCTCGGCCTCCAGTCGAAACACGCGCGTCACCGTGCCGGCCTTCTCCAGGCGCAGGTCGGAGACTTCGGTGGCCAGACCGGCGTGCGCGATGCTGATGGAATAGGTCCAGGGGCCGCCGCGCAGTCGCAGGCGAAAGGTGCCGTCCTTGCCTGACGTCTCGTCCAGGATGCGCGTCCCCTGCCACCAGACACGAACCCGCGCTGTCTCGACAGGCTTGCCACCTTCGTCGAAGACACGGCCGGCGACGAAGACTTCCGGACGATCGGCGGTGTCGCGACGGAACAGCTCGCGTCGGAATTCTTCCTCGGAAGGCAACAGGCAGCTTGGACCTCCGTGCCAGGGCGTGGCGCATTCGGGCATCAGCTGAGAGCAGAAGTCGACGCAGTTGCCGGGATCCTTGGGATCGCACAGCGACGCTGGCGGACCGTCAGGGTCGATGACAGGCGGGCCGGTGCCCCGCCCCTCGCACCAGATGCACCCTTCGGGGCGCTCGACGCAGCGAACGTCGCCGGCTTCGCTGGGCGAAGGTGGTGTGCTCAGCGCCTGCGACTTGCCGGGCGATCGCCGACACCCGGCCCCGCACAGCATCAGCGAAAACCCCAGGGCGACGACCAAGGATCGCACCAATGCCGACGGGCTTGTTTCTCTGGAGGCCAAGGGCAAGTCCGTGTAGATCGGAGGGCCAGTTATAGACCAGCGCGGTCACGGGTGGAACTTGTTGGACAATAAGCAACAGCAGCGGCCGATTTTCGTGGTGCTGGAAGGGA
>JAXDMH010000211.1:0-3185 GCA_034666225.1 Myxococcales bacterium | reverse complement strand
AGCGGCACGGGCGGCGCCGGCACGGGTGGCTCGTCCAGCGGCGGTGCTCCCGGCGACAGCGGCGCTGGTGACGGCGGCGGCACGGCGAACGGCTCGGGCGGCCAGATCGCGGATGTGACGCCAAGGGATGTCGAGGTCGAGGTCGACACCGCTCCGCCCGCCGACTCGAACGGAGCCGACGGGCCCACCGATCGTCCGGCCGACCTTGCGGCCGATCGCGCGGCCGGGATGGGCCTTGCCATGGGCGTGCACACCGCGCGCGCGCTCGGGACCAAGCCGGGGGCGCCGAACGGTTACTGGGAGTACCTGCCGCGCGGTTACGGCGACGGCACCCAACGTCCGTTGCTGATCTTCTGGCACGGCAGCGGCGAAAAAGGGAACGGCGGCGTCGCCGAGCTGCCCAGGATCCTCACCCACGGTCCGCCGAAAGTGATCGCAGCGGGACAGTGGCCGGCCGAGCGTCCGTTCATCGTGCTGTCACCGCAACACAACCTGCCGGACTGCTTCCAGGCGGGCGACGCGCACCGCGACTTTCTGAACTACGCCGTGGGCGCCTATGACGTCGATCCGGCGCGCGTGTACCAGACCGGCCTCAGCTGCGGCGCGATCGGGACCGAGGACTTCATCACCCGCCATGGCCCGTCGCAGCTGGCCGCTGCGGTCCTGATCTCCGGCGACGTCACGCCGATGTGGGACGCCCGCGGCTGCGGCCTGGTGGCCAACCTGGCGATGTGGACGTTTCACGGCGGCGCCGACACCATCGTCTCGCCCGTCGGGGACAACACCGACATGCCGAAGTTCATCGCCTGCCCGCAGCCTCCCCGAAAAGACGTTCGCTATACCGTCTATCCCGGCGTCGACCACGACGCGTGGACCCGCACCTACGATCTGTCAGCGGGCAACGATATCTATTCCTGGTTGTTGATGCAGAAGCATCTGTAAGGCCGTAAGCAGTCGTCGGTCTCTCTCTTAGGCGCGGCCGGGCCGCGACGACGACCAAGTCGCGACACCGCTGTCGCGCTGGCGCCTGGACTTCGCCTGAGCGCGTCCAGAATGTAGACAACAACGCGTCCGGGCCAGGGGCACGTCCGTTGCACAGTTGGTCGGCGTGGAACGGTCTTTTCAATCTACGACTGCGACGACTGCGACGATGCCGGACGCAGAAGTGCCATCCATGGCACCGTCGCGGGCGGGGCAGGCGCACAACCCTGTGCCGGGCGCGCTGGCGGCCTGGTGCGGGCGGGTGTTGCCGTACGCCGGTGTGGTGGCCGTCGCGCTGGCCCTGCGCCTGACGCTGGTCCCGATCGAATCGGGCGACCTCAACGGTTTCGTCCGCCCCTGGTGGAACGAGATCAAGACCCACGGTCATTTTGCCGCCCTCAAGGACGGGTTCTCGAACTACGCGCCCGGGTACCTGTACCTGCTGGCCCTGGTCAGTTACCTGCCGGTCAAGGCGCTGTGGGGGATCAAGGCCATCTCGATAGCCTTCGATGGCGTGCTGGCGGCGGCGTTCTTCAGCGTGGTGGCGCCCCGGGTGTCGACGCGTCCGGGCCGGGTGCTGGCCCTGGCCCTGCCGCTGTTCGCGCCCAGCGTGGTGCTGAACGGCGCGGCCTGGGCCCAGTGCGACGTCATTCACACGGCCTTCGTGCTGCTGGCGTTGCGCGCCGCCTTGAAAGATCACGGGCACCGGGCCGCGCTGCTGACCGGGGTGGCGCTGTCGTTCAAGCTGCAAGCGATCTTCTTCTTGCCTGCGCTGGTGCTGATCCTGGCCAAGGCCAAGGGCGGCAAGGCAAGGCTCTGGTGGGCCGCGCTGCTGTGGGTGCCGCTGGTCTTCGTGGCGTCGCTGGTTCCCGCCTGGGTGGCCGGACGGCCAGCCGTTGACCTGCTGCTGATCTACGTGCGCCAGGCCGGCAGCTATCGCGACCTGTCGCTGTGGGCGCCGAACATCTATCACTGGATCCCGGGCGCGCCCGAGGGGCCATTTCGCAACGCGGGGCTGGTGCTGACCGCGGGTGCGCTGGCGACCGGGGCCTATCTGGCCAGCCAGTCGCGCGAACGGTGGGGCGACCGCGAACGGATCCTGATCGCCGTCGGTACCTGCGTGCTGTGTCCGTTCCTGCTGCCGGCCATGCACGAACGTTACTTCTTCACCGCCGACGTGCTGTCACTGTTGCTGCCGTTCTGGATGCCGCGTCGCTGGTGGGTTCCGCTGGCGATCGGCGCGGCGTCGACATTCAGTTATGGCAACTTCCTGTTCGGCCAGCATCCGATCGAGCTGAAGTACCTGGCGCTGCTGATGGCAGCCGCGCTGGCGGCGCTGGCGCGTGACTGGGTGCGTGCCCTGGCCCTGCGCTGGTGAAACGACCCTGGTCATACGCTAGAAGAGAATCGTTCTGTTCGCGAAGAAACTCATGGAGAGAATCGCCCCGACAAAATGAGAAGCCCGGGCTTGTCCCCTTCCAGATGGCCGTGAAATAGCGTTTCGCGGGCCGCCGCGCCGGCGCGTGGGTTACTATCGACGCCGCGACGTGGGCGGTCGACGCGGTCGGTCGCCGGGGCGGTCCGATCAACAACACAGGGTGGGCTGACACATGCCATCACGCTGGTCCTTCGTTGCAACGCTGGCTGTCTTTGTCCCGTTGGCCGCCTTGGCCGCTTTGGCCGCATCGGCCTCGCCGGCGTGGGCGACGGTGATCTTTCGCGAGGACTTCGAAAAGGGGACCCTGGGCCGATTTGCTTCCGGATCGAACACGATGCCGGGCCGCGTGGTCGTGGTGATGAAAGGCGCCGAGGTCGTGGACCAGGGCAACTATGCCGTCAAGGTCACCATGCAGGGGACGGAGCGCTTCAACGCGCAGCAGTTACGTGTCCAGCTGGCCCCCATCTACGTCGACGTCGTGGCGGGCGGCGACACGTTCATGTCTCTGTACATCTATGCCAAGGATCCGCCGAAGACGCGCGACAATTTTTATTACTACGAGGGCTCCGGGAGCGGCAACGTCATGACCTGGTGGCTGGAGCCGGACGCTGCCGGCGGAACGGTCATGAAGTACGGCACCGGCAATCTGGGTGCGCGGGGACTGCACTGGACCGGCAATTTCGAGATCGGCCGGTGGCACCAGCTGGCGGCGCACATGCATTGGGGAAACACCGACCAGACCGGAAACATCCGGCTGTGGTTCGAC
>JAXDMH010000210.1:0-3422 GCA_034666225.1 Myxococcales bacterium | reverse complement strand
CAAGATGGCGTCCACCAGCTCGCGCCCGGACAGCGACGTCGTCTTCCAGGCCAGCCCTGCCAGCGGGATGAGGACGATCAGCGCCAGGTAGGTCAGCGTGACACCGAACGACAGCCCGAAGCCGGGCAGCGAGCCGCGGCTTTGGCTTCTCTTCGGGGCAGGTGTTGTCGGCGCCACGCTGCCCACTACAACGGAAGCGGCCCCCGGATCAAATGCCGACATGAGGGCGTGGTCGCCGTTTGCTAGGAGCCGGGCTGGTAGATCTGATCAAAGATCGCCCCGTCGGCAAAGTGCGCCTTCTGGGCGGCCTGCCATCCGCCAAAGACCTGGTCGACCGTGAAGAGCTTGGTCTTGGCGAACTCACCGACGTGCTTGCGAAACACCGCCTCGGTGGTGGGCCGATAGTGGTGCTTGGCGCCGATCTCCTGGGCCGTGTCGGTGAACAGGAACTTCAGGTAGGCCTCGGCCGCGGCGCGCGTGCCGTGCTTGTCGACGTTCTGATCGACCACGGCCACCGGCGGTTCGGCCAGCACGCTCACCGGCGGTGTCACCACCTCGTACTTGTCCTTGCCCAGCTCGTTGACCAGCAGGTAGGCCTCGTTCTCCCAGGCCAGCAGCACGTGGCCGATCCCGCGTTCGGAAAACGTGATCGTCGATCCGCGCGCGCCCGAGTCCAGGACCGGGACGTTCTTGTACAGCGCCTTGACGAAGTCCTTGGCCTTGCCCTGGTCGTTGTTGTTCGCCTGCAACGCCGCGCCCCACGCCGCCAGATAGTTCCAGCGCGCGCCACCCGACGTCTTGGGGTTGGCCGTCACCACCACCGTTCCCGGCTTGACCAGGTCGTCCCAGTTCTTGATGTTGCGCGGGTTCCCTTTGCGAACCACGAAGACCACCGTCGACGCAAACGGCGTCGCGTTGTTGGGCAGGCGCTTTTGCCAGCCCTTGGCGATGCGCCCGGATTTTTCGACAATGGCGTCGATGTCATAGGCCAGGGCCAGCGTCACCACGTCGGCGTCCAGGCCGTCGATCACCGACCGCGCCTGCTTGCCCGAGCCGCCGTGCGATTGATTGATGGTCAGCTTCTGGCCGGACTTGGCTTGGTAATCTTTGGCGAAGGCGGGGTTGATCTCCTGGTACAGCTCGCGCGTCGGATCGTACGAGACATTCAGCAAGGTCGTATCGGCCCGGGCGGTGCGCGACGGCGCCGCGGCGAGGAGGCCAGCCACCGCCGCGACGGCCGCCAGCGACAGAATGAAATAGGACCGCGAAGGATTGCGCTTGGACATGGAGCTCTCCTGGTGAAGGGGTGAACCGCTGTGGAATTTCGAATCAGCTTTGACAGCTCATCCCGGTTTCTCCCTCTAGATGCTGTAGGCCACCGACGTGGCCGCCTTCAGTCCGGCGCTGGCCACGCGTTGTTGAACGTCGGCCAGCGTTGTTCCGTCCAGAACCTTGGCGATGGCGTCGCGCACTTCCTTCATAACCAGGCGCGTGCCGCACGACTCTTCGTTCGGGCATTCCTCGCATCGGACGTAGGCGCGCTCGCTGACGCACGGGATCGGTGCCAGCGGCCCATCGATGGCCCGCATGACCTGGCCGATGGTGATGGCCGCCGCCGGTCGTGCCAGGGCATAGCCGCCGCCCTTGCCCTTCTTGCTTTGCAGGATGCCGGCATTGCGCAGCTCGAGCAGGATCGCCTCGAGGAACTTGCGCGGGATGCGCTCGCGCTCCGCCAGGTCGGCGATCAGCACCGGCGCCCGCGCTTCGTCGGCTGCCAGGGCGTACAGCGCCCGCAGGGCATAGCGGGCTTTCATCGACACAGTCTGCATTGTCTATATACTAAGTAGACTTATCAGCCGCGCGAAAGGGTTGTCAAGCGTCATGACGGTCTCAGTCCGCGGCGGACCGCTGGAACAGGAAGCCGTTCACCAGGAAGGTCCGGGCCTGAACCGCCCGCCACAGCCACGGTTCGATCGGGCGGGTATTGACCACGCGGCGCGACAAGATCGGATCACGGCGCAAAAGCCGCGTCAGCGCGACGGGATTGACGCCTTTGAAGTAGTTTCCCTGGCGAACCAGGTCAGCGATCAGCTCCTTGAGGTCCCTGCCTGGCGCCAGTTCTTCTAGAGGATAGGTCTCGCTGGAGACCAGATCGGTGACCAAAAGGGCGTGGCCTCCCAGGGCCAGGAGCGCCGACAAGGTCCGGAGATGAACGACCGCCGCCGCCTGGTGTGCGTCGCCCAGGGCGGGATGCTGCGGGCCCAGGATGGTCGTGATGCCATGGCCGATCTGGGTCATCACGCAGCACGAGGCCACCACGTCGAACCCGCCCGGCAGCGCGCTGCGAATTTTGTCGACAGCGACGGGAATCCTCGCCTCGATCTGGGCCAGCATCGGTGGTTTTTTGCGCCATGTCTCAGCGTCGCGCAGCAGCCCGCCCGCGTCGATCGGCGCATGCTGATGCAACCGGCTCCGCACCTCGTCGGTCTGTCGGCCGCAGGCGCGTGCCAGCGCGGCGGCGTCGAGATCGACCAGGTGAATCCCGGCGAAACGCTGGGCCAGGACCGCCAGGTCGACGTCGTTGCAGTTTCCCGCCCCCAGCAGGCACAGCGTGCCGGTGCCGCCGGCGGGAGCAATTTCCAATAGTTCGCCCATGAGGCGCCGCCGATGCGCGACATAGCGATCCGCGTTAGCGTCGGTGCGTTGGTTGACCGCTGCCTGCGTTCTGGCGACCGATTGATATCCCGGTTCGACGTGCTTCGTCACCGTTTGCCCCACGCTAGCATGGCAACCATTGAAGTCGGACCCCGGTTCCGCCGATTATAAGGGGCGGTCCTACCGGCGTGCCCCATCGGGTTGCCCATCGGGTGCCCATCGGGTCCATAGGGTGATCGATTGGTGGACCGACACACTACTTTTAGTAGGCAGGCAGCTTTGGCGATTGGTGGTTGTGGTCCCAAGGGGTCGAGCTGCTGTCTGAGACCGGGTCCGACCGAATTCCCATTGCGATAGGTGTCCCCATGCGCGCAGTTCACGCATTTCCCCGCCGTACCAGAAATGCCGCCCCGCTTTTCAGCGGGGTCATCGCGGGAATGTCGCTTTGCCTGCTTCTGTCGTCCTGCATCGGTTCGGTGGGCGACCCAGGTCCCGGTCAACCAGGTGGCGGCGGTCCCGGCAACAACCCGGGTGGCGGCGGCCCCATCACCAAACCTGGTGATATTCCGGTCACGGCCAGCGGTCCCATCGTCAGCGTCCCCTCGGACAGCACGCGCTTCCCGCGGTTGACCCACCAGCAGTGGGAAAACACCGCGCGCGATCTGTTGCGATTGCCTGCCTTGCCGGGCCTGTCCGGCACGTTCGTGGCCGAGCCGCTGCAAAGCGCCTTCGACAACAACGGCAGCGTGCTGACCGTCAGCCAGGAT
>JAXDMH010000209.1:0-2751 GCA_034666225.1 Myxococcales bacterium | reverse complement strand
GGTTCGAGATTTTCTCCGAGGACGAACGCCGCGCTCTGGGCGCCGCCGATGCCAAGGCCGAGGCCTGTCACCAGAGCATCGACGAGCTCTTTCGCCGCGCCCACCAGCAGGACCTGGATCCGGTGGCGCGGCTGCAGTACGTCGACTTTTCGTCGATGCTGCTCGACAACCTCTTGCTGAAGGCCGACAAGCTGTCGATGGCGCACAGCCTGGAAGTGCGCGTGCCGCTGCTGGACCGCAAGCTGGTCGAGCTGGGCCTGGGCCTTTCCCCGTGGGCCAAGATCGGCGCCCGCCGGGACAAGCCGCTGTTTCGTCGCCTGCTGCGCCGTTGCCTTCCGCCGTCGATCACCGACCGCCCCAAACGCGGCTTCGAAATTCCAGTCGACCGCTGGCTGCGCGAACCGGCCACCGCAGAGATGCGCCACCGCCTGCTCGACGGCGCCGCCGTCCACCGCCTGGGCCTCTCCCCCGCCGCCATCTCCAGTCTTCTCACCCGCCACATGGCCGGCCAAGACCTGGGAAGAAAACTCTTCGCGCTGCTGACCCTGGATCTCTGGGCCGAGCGCTATTGCTAGTTCGGGTTCTTGGCGGGCGTCCGCAGTTCGCGAACGAAAAAACGCGCCGGGAGAGTGTCTCACCGGCGCGCTGGTCCGCTACCCGACTGGTCTGAGCTAGCGCCGCTGGGCGCCGCCCAATCTGTGGCCTTTCAGCGCGAGCCCCGCTTCCGGGCCTGGTGAGGTCTGTTTGGCTCGTCGACCGGTAACGCTAGACCTGGAACCCTCAGAGGGTTCCAGACCTCCCGCCATGGAACTCCGACGGCAAAGCCGTCTGCGTTCCGACGCGGCTGCAACGAAACAGGCTGGTCCTGAGGAGGGGTTAACTCCGCTCGGGCTCCTTTTCTCCGAGACGGGTTTGTTGGCGAAGAGGCTCCCTACCGTTCATGAGGGTTCGTTTGGCCATGCGTTCGTCCTCCTTTTAGGGCCAGTCGCTCGCGGATGTCCCAAAATCATCGTAGCGTGACGGTTCCGATTTCGCCACTTCTAAGGTGCAGGATTGGGGTATGAAAGCGGCAAATGTCGACGGTAAAGCCCAGCGGCGGACGCGGAGCACGGTTTCAAGGCGCCATGGATCCGGCGGCGGCCGCGCTCAATGCGTCAGTGGGTTTCGATCACCGCCTGTTGCGCGACGACGTGCGCGGCAGTCAGGCCCAGGCCCGCATGCTGGCGGCCGTCGGTCTGATTTCTCAGGCTGACGCCGACGCCATCATCGCCGGTCTCGACGCGGCGGCTCAAGAGTTCGACAGTGGCGTGCGCAAACTGGATCCGTCGCTGGAAGACGTGCACATGAATGTGGAAGGGCGGTTGATCGAGATGATCGGCGAGCCCGGCCGCCGCCTGCACACCGCCCGCAGCCGAAACGATCAGGTGGCCACCGACCTCAAGCTGTATGCCCGGGCCGCCGCCGTCGAGCTGGCCACCGCCATCGATCGCACGCGGGTCGCGCTGTGCCGGCGCGCGCGCCAGCACGCCGACACGCTGCTGCCCGGGTACACGCACCTGCAGCGCGCGCAGACGGTGACGCTGGGCCATCACCTGCTGGCCTACGCCGAGATGCTGGGGCGCGATCGCGGGCGCTTGCTGGACGGCGCGCGGCGGGCGGGACAGTCGCCGCTGGGATCGGGGGCGCTGGCCGCCACCGGTCTTCCCATTGATCGGGCCCGCACCTCGAAAGAGCTGGGCTTCGACGAGCCGACACACAACAGCCTGGATGCGGTCTCTGACCGCGACTTCGCCGCCGAGCTGACCTTCGCCTGCGCGCTGATCGGCGTGCACCTGTCGCGGTTCGGCGAGGAGCTGGTGCTGTGGTCGACGACCGAGTTCGGATTCGTGCGCCTGGGTGAAGGTTATTGTTCGGGCAGCTCGCTGATGCCGCAGAAACGCAACCCCGACATCGCCGAGCTGCTGCGGGCCAAGCCGGCGCGCGTGATCGGCGATCTGGTGGCACTGTTGACGATCAGCAAAGGGCTGACTCTGGCCTACAACAAAGACCTGCAAGAGTCGCAAGAGCCACTCTATGACGCCGTGGAGACCGCGCGCCTTTCACTGTCGGTGATGCCGGGCCTCGTTGCCGGGCTGGAGTTCGACACCGAACGGATGCGGGCGGCCGCCGAAGATCCGGCGCTGGGCGCCACTGACCTGGCGGAGGAGATGGTCCGCCGCGGAATGCCCTTTCGCAGCGCCCACGAAGTGGTGGGCCGCCTGGTAAAGGCCGCCGAGGCGCGCGGGGTGTCGCTGCGCGCGCTGTCCGCCGACGAGCTGCGCGCCGCTGATCCCAGCCTGACCCCGTCGGTGCTGGAGGCGCTGGATCCGGCCCGCGCCGTCGCCGCCCGCACCGTCACCGGTGGTCCCGCGCCGGTCGCCGTCCGTCGCGAGCTCGATCGCCTGGAAGCAGAGCTGAAGGCGCTGGGCTTCGAGATCTAGCTAGCTCGGAACCTCAGACGGTTCCGAACCTCCCGCGATGAGCTCCTGCCGGCAAAGCCGGCCTACGCTCTACGCGCTCCCTAGCAGGCTGCTGAACAAGGACCGTTATCTCGGGGATTCAATCCGTCCAGACTTCGTGGGCGTGGGGATAACGGGCTCGATGACTGCGCCGGTCGGCCGCGATGGCCGGCCGGCGGCCTCGCTCAGGCCGGGGTAGGTCTGAGCAGCCGTACCATCCTGGTCAGGTTGTACGCCGCCAGCACCCAGTAGC
>JAXDMH010000208.1:0-3834 GCA_034666225.1 Myxococcales bacterium | reverse complement strand
GCGCCCAGAAGGCGTTCAACAAAGGCGATTACCCCGAAGCCATTCGCCGCGGCAAGGAAGCGATCGGCGCCGGCGCCGCGGCGGCCGGGCATCTGCTGCTGGGCGACGCCTACTATCACCTGGAGAGGTACACGGAGGCGGTGCGCGAGTATCAGGCGACCCTGTGGCTGGAGCCCGGCAACGCGCAGGCGCGGCGCGGACGCGACCTGGCGCGGTCGGCGACGGCGGGCGGCGACGGCGCGCAGTAAGGCCGGTGCCCCTCAACTCGATCCTCTCCGACCCTCTCGCCGCTTCGCGGCGCGAGGGAGATGTTAGAGGGCCTGCGTCGTTGACGGCCAGCATCCGCGCTGTGACGGTCGAGATGAAAGCCTCCCGTCAGGGTGAAACGAGCTTGCGCTTTCTTGTCCGGCAAAGAGCGGACCGCAGCAGAAGGCCGCATTCTTCTGACAACGTCATCAGCCGCCGCATCGAGCGGCCTTCTGCGAGGACCGCACGTCGCGGCCCAGGATGCGCAATCGGAACGGACGATCGCCCCCGCGACGATCCCGGACCGCGAGATTTTGAAGGAACCCGTGAACCGACGCTGAACCCGGTCAGAAACCGACGCTGGCACGCAGCCTCCGGGACGAGCGGATCGCGAGGTCGGCTCCCGTCCGGTCCATGGTCGCCGCTCGTTCGGTCCTCGCCCGAGGCCCTTCCGCATCGTAGTCACGTCGGGCGTTCGCTGGGCCTCGTGCTGCGGTCCGACCTTTTCCAGAGGGGATTCTTGGGATCCCGGCTCCCGATCGCGGGAGTGAGGGCGACTCTAGCGTGTCCGGTGTGGGCTGGGATCGGCGCTTCGCGGGCCGAGAGAGGACCTAAAAATGTCGCGTGAAGGCCACCATGCTGACGGCGGCGGCGGCGAAGCCGACGGCGGTCAGGGCGACGCCGCCGGTGAGGGTCTTGTGGCCGGTGCACATCACCGACGGATCGCCGGCTGAGGCGCTGCAGTTCCCGCCGTTGTCGATGGCGATCAAGGTGACGCCGGTGGCGATGGCGGCCACGGCCACGCCGACGGCGGTCCAGCCGAGCGGCCGCCAGGGGGTCTGGCTGGCGCGCGGGGATTCGGGCGGCGGCATCTCCAACGCCGGCGCCTCCGGCTGCTGCGTGACGATCAGCGTCCGATCCTCGAACGCTGGCGAGCGAACCACGGAACGGTCGCTGGTCCCCGGCGTGCGCGCCACCGCCGCCCCCCGCGACGACGACGGCGACGAGCGGCGTTTGAACACGTCTGACTTCAAGGCCGACGCGCTGACGCTGGCGGTCTCGTAGGCTTCGTTCTCGGTGCAGATCTCGCAGCGATCCTCGCGGCTGGAGATCACCGTCGCCGAGACGGCGTCGATCATCTCCAGACGAACGACATAGCTGCGGCCGATCATCTCCATCGATCCCCGCATCAAATAGGTGGCGCCAGTGGCCTTGCCGATCTCCGTCAGACAGGTCGCGGTGTCGCAGGCGACCATTCCGCGCTCGGCCATGGCCCGTCCCGTGGTCGTGCTGTCGGCGACGTCGGCGCCCGAGGCGATGAGGCCGCCGACGATGGCGGCGTTCATCTTGACCCGCACCTCGGCGGTGACGTCCCCCATGGACAGGCCGATGACGGCGATGCGCGACTTGCCGGCCAGCGCGCCCGGCGTCCCGATCAAGAAGGCGGCGACCAACCAACCAGCCCCTGCCAACCTCCGCCTCGTCGTCGTCGTCGACATTGCCGAGATGCTCCGGTTGCGCTGCCTGGATGTCAAGAACCGCGACCGAGCGGCCAGATCAAGGTCTCCAGCAACATCGCCGGCCGGGCCAGGATCTCCCGCAATGAATGGCGCATCGCCGCGTGTGAATCTCCGACCAGACCGACAGCGTCGATGCCCGCCTTGCGCGCCAGGATGAGGGCCCGCGGCAGATGGTAGGCCTGCGTGCAGACCGCCGCCGCCCGCACGCCATAAACCTGGGCGGCCCGTTCCATCGTGGCCCGGGTGCGAATGCCCAGCCGATCCTGCGTCACCGCCGCCGCCGGGATCCCGCGCCCCACCAGCCAGCGCGCCATTACCCCCGGCTCGTCCTGATCGTTGCCGTAGACCCCGCCTGACACCAGGATGGCGGTGACCTTGCCGGCGCTGTACAGGTCGGCGGCCGCCTGCAGTCGCTCGGCCAGTTCTTGCGACGGCAAACCTCGATTGACGTGCGTCCCCAGCACGATGGCGGTCGGGCGCGGCGGCACGTCGGCCGCGCGCTGGAAGGTCACGTCCGCCGCGGACCACAGCGCGTAGACGTTGGCCGCCACCAGGGCCCCCAGGCCCAGCAGCACCGCGTTGCGGATCAGGCGACGGAGCCTAGCCCAGTGAGCCGCCATCGCCTTTGTAGATCTTGGCCGCCCCGACGTGGCCATAGCGATGCCAGCGAATGTGCTGGCGCGAAAGGTGGAACAGGATCTCGTCGCGCCCCACGCCCCGGGCCTGCGCCCCTTCCACCCAGTCCAGCACCACGTCGCGCGCGTCGGGCGGGTGAAACAGGAAGGTGCGCCCGAAGATCACCGCCTGGCCGTCCCAGATGACCCGCGCCTCGAACAGATCGCCGGCGTGGAAACCGACGGTGCCGCGCCGTTCGCCCACGGTAAAGCGGGCGCCGCCCAGCACGTCCTCCACGTCCAGGACGCCGTCTTCGGTGCCATGCAGTTCGAACAGGCTGCGATGGCTGGTGGCCAGCAGGGCCGCCTCGCGCCGTTCGTCGTCGGACAGCGAGGCGTCCTCGCTCAGCGCCCGCACCGCCGGGGGCGGACCGCCGTCGAAGGACCGTTCGATCACGTACCACTCCAGAAAGGCAGCCATCCGTCCTTCGAACAGCTCGGCGTCGTCGTCGAACACCTTGCCGGCGCGGTCGAAGTATTCGGCGCGGGCCCGCATCGCCTCCAGCTTGTGCCTGCCGTCGCTGTAACGTTCAGCCAGCCGATCCAGAACGCGGTAAATCATCGGCGCTGGAATACGGCGATCGGCGCGCTCACTTGCGCCGGCGTTGATCCATCAGCGCCGTGAACCGATCGAACAGGTACGTGGCGTCGTTGGGGCCCGGAGAGGCCTCGGGGTGGTACTGGACGCTGAAAACTGGCAATTCGCCGTGGCGCATCCCTTCCACGGTCCTGTCGTTGAGGCTGACGTGCGACAGCACCGCCTTGCCCTGCAGCGAATCGACGTCGACGGCGAACCCATGGTTCTGCGAGGTGATCTCCACCTTCTGCGTGCCGAGATCCATCACCGGGTGGTTGGCGCCGTGGTGGCCGAACTTCAGCTTGTACGTCTTGCCGCCCAGGGCCAGACCCAGGATCTGATGGCCCAGGCAGATCCCGAACACCGGCAACTCTGCCTTGCACAGCGCCCGCGCCGATTCGACGGCGTAGTCGACTGCCGCCGGATCGCCGGGACCGTTCGACAGGAAGATGCCATCGGGTTTCAGGCTCAGCGCCTCTTTCGCGCTGGTGGTGGCCGGCACCACCGTCACCTTGCAGCCCTGCGAGCGCAGCCGGCGCAGGATGCCGCGCTTGATGCCGAAGACATAGGCCACCACGTGAAGGCGCACCGGCGGGACCACGCCCGACGGTCCGCCCGGGTTGGTCCCCTGCCAGATCGGCTCGTCCCAGGCGTAGGCATCGCGCGTGGTCACCTCGCGCACCAGATCGCGCCCCTCCAGCGACGGGTGCTTGCGGGCCCGTTCCACGGCGCCGGCCGCGTCGGCGACGTTGCGGGTGATGACGGCCCGCTGGGCGCCGGTGGTGCGGATACGCCGGGTGACGGCGCGCGTGTCGAT
>JAXDMH010000207.1:0-7431 GCA_034666225.1 Myxococcales bacterium | reverse complement strand
CGTCGTTAAACTCGCTCCCTTCGGTCGCTCCGACGCCCAAGACGCCGGGTGAGCGCAGCGCAGCTTTGCTGCGCGGAGCGAAGGGGACCGGGGAGCGCGAGCGGCAGCGAGCCGTTCCCCGTCAGATCGACGATTTGATTACTCACTCCGGCCGGCTGGGCTGTATCTAATACGGCATGTCCATCCTTCCTGGCTCCGCACCTGCGCCGACGTCGTCGGATGGGGTTGACGGGCGCACAAGCGACGAAGGGGAGGGCATTGGCCATGACGCCGAGGCCAATGGGCTGCACAGGGCCGCTCTGGCGGCCTTGTACAAGGGATATGCGCCGGCGATCTATGCGCGGTGCTATCGCCTGCTGCATTCGGGGGTGGCCGCACGCGACGCCGTGCAGGAGACGTTTGCCCGGCTGCTTGGCCACAATCGCAGCGTCTTGACCGGCGACAGCGGTCTTCATTACCTGTACCGCGTGTCGACCAATGTCTGCTTCAACCTGCTGCGCGAGCAGCGGGTGCGCGAGCGCGCCGCGCCCATGCTGACCCCGCTGGTGTCAGCCCCGGTCTCGCCCGAGCGCGGACATGTCGACCGCCAGTTCGCGCTCGCCATCCTTGCTCGCTGCGACGAGACTGCGGCCGCCATCGCGGTCTTGCACTATATCGACGGGATGAACCAGAGCGAGGTCGCCGACGTCTTGTCCATCACCCGGCGAACGGTTTTCAATCGTCTCCGCAAACTGGAATCGTTGGCCCTGGCGCTGCTGGGATCCCCCAGGGACCAGCGAAAGGACCAGATATGATGACGGCGTGTCCGTCCGCGCTGCAGCTGGCGCGTTGGGAGGCCGGGGTGGTGGTCACCGGCCAGCGGCACGAGTGGCTGATCGAGCATTCGCGCGGGTGCGCGCGCTGTTCGGCCCTCATCGCCGAGATCGTCGCCGCCCGCCGGGAGCTGTTTCCCCAGGAATCAAGGGCCGACGTGGTCGCCGCCGCGCAGACCGTCATCTCGGCCGCCGCGCAGCAGCGGGCGCAGCGCTCGGGGCGATGGCGGCGGTTCCGTCTGCTGGCCGGTCTTCAGTTGCTGACCGGCCTCATGGCCGCCGCGTTCATCGCGCCCAAGTTGAACCCGTCGACGCAGGCAGACCTGTCGTCGAAGGCAGGCGCCGCCCCGGTCGAGCTGACCAAGGGGCAGCTGGTGCTGCAAGCGTTCTGCACCCGCGGCGACGTCATTTTCCCCATCGACGACAGCGCCGCATGCCTTCGCGGCGCCCGCCTGCGCCTGGCCTACAGCGTGCCGGCGGCAGGCCACCTCATGATCTTCGGCGTCGACGAGCGCGGGCAGATCTTTCCCTACTACGGCGAAGGCAGCCTGAGCAGCATCCCGGTAGGGGCAGAGGCCGAGGGCTTGTTGCCGGGATCAATCGGGCTGGATGATCAACACGGCCGGGAGCGAATCTTCGCGCTGTGGGCCGCCGAACCGATCGACGCCACCAGGGTCAAGATCGCGGTGACGCGGGCGATGGTGGGCGGCGACGTCGCGCGGGTGTCCACGCTGAACGTCGGCGTGGATCAAACGTCCGTTCTTTTGCGGCGGCCGTAAACAGCCTCGGGCGGGCCGGCCGCCACGAGGTAGACTTCGGCGATGAGCACCATGCGCAGCGAGCTGCAAGCCATCGCCCACCGAGCGATGCTGGAGCGCGGGTTCTTGCCGGATTTTTCCGCGGCCGACCTGGCGGAGAGCCGAGCGGTCTCGCCGGACGTCGGCGTGGGGCGGGGCGATCCGACGATTCGCGACCTGCGCGGTCAGCTTTGGTGTTCGATCGACAATGATGACTCTCGCGATCTTGACCAGCTGACGGTGGCCGAAACGCTGCCGGCGGGGGCGACCAAGATCTTTGTGGCGATCGCCGATGTCGACGCCAAGGTAAAGCAAGGGTCGGCGCTGGACCAGCACGCCGCGACCAACACCACGTCCGTCTACACCGACGCCCGGGTATTTTCGATGCTGCCAGAGCACCTTTCGACGGATCTGACGTCGCTGAACCAGGGCCAAGAACGACTGGCCATCGTCGTCGAGATGACGGTCGAGACGACGGCCGACGGCAGCGGCGTCGTGACGGCCTCGGACGTCTATCGCGCCATCGTGGTCAACCGGGCAAAGCTGGCTTACAACGCCGTGGCGGCCTGGCTTGAGAAAACGGCGGCCCCGCCGGCCATGATCGCCGCTGTGCCGGGCCTGGCCGAGAATCTGCTTTTGCAAGATCGGCTCGCCCAGGCGCTGCGCGCGCAACGACACCAGCAAGGCGCTCTGCAGCTGGAGACGCTGGAACCGCGGGCGGTGTTCGACGGCGACGCTGTCTCGGATCTGCGGCTTGAACAGAAGAATCGCGCCAAGGAGCTGATCGAGGACTTCATGATCGCGGGCAATGTTTCGACGGCGCGTTTCCTGGCCAGCCGGAAGCTCCCTTCCTTGCGCCGGGTGCTCCGCTCGCCCGAGCGCTGGAATCGCATCGTGCAGCTGGCCGCGACGTATGGCACGCACCTTCCCGCCCAGCCGGATGCCCAGGCGCTGGACGCGTTCTTGATCGATCGACGCCAAGCAGACCCGACGCGATTTCCCGACATCTCGCTGTCGGTGGTCAAGCTGCTTGGCCGTGGCGAGTACGCGGTCGAGCTGGCCGGCCAGGGCTCAACGTCGCACTTCGGTCTGGCCGTGAAGAATTACACCCATTCAACGGCGCCCAACCGCCGGTATCCCGATCTGGTGACGCAACGACTGCTGAAGTCAGCGCTGGCTGGCAGACCGGCGCCCTATTCAGGAGAGCAGCTGGCGGCGCTGGCGCAGCACTGCACGGTGCAAGAAGACAACGCCGCCAAGGTGGAACGGCAGGTGCGAAAGTCGGCGGCCGCCATGCTTCTGTCTCCGCGCATTGGCCAGTCATTCGATGGCCTGGTCACCGGCGTGTCCGACAAGGGCACGTGGGTGCGACTGCTGGCACCGCCGGTCGAAGGCCGGGTGGTCCGCGGGTATCAGGGACTGGACGTGGGGGATCGCGTGACCGTCAAGCTGGAACGCACCGACGTCCAGCGCGGGTTCATCGACTTTTCACGCTAGAGTCGACGCCATGAAGGATTCCGACGCTGACGCCAACGCCGTGCCCTTGGTCGCCTATGAAGACAAAAAATTTGTCGACAGCGACGAGGCACGGCCTTTGCGCATCCTGGCCGAGTACCTGTCGCCCCTGCGCGCGTTCAGCGAGCAGGGTGTCCAGGACACCGTGGTGTTCTTCGGCTCGGCGCGCATCCAGCCCGACGGGCCGCTGCGACGTTATTACGACGAGGCGCGCGAGCTGGCGCGCCTGATCACCGCCTGGTCGATGAGCCGCGAGGGTCCCGAACACCGCCACATCGTCTGCTCTGGCGGTGGGTCGGGAATCATGGAGGCCGCCAACCGCGGCGCGGCGGAAGCAGGCGGCCGCACCATCGGCCTCAACATCGGCCTCCCCCACGAGCAACGGCCCAATTCCTACATCACGCCGGGCCTGTCTTTTCAGTTTCACTATTTCTTCATGCGCAAGCTGTGGTTCGCGCATCTGGCACGTGCCCTGGTCGCCTTCCCCGGCGGCTTCGGAACGCTGGACGAACTGACCGAGATCCTGACCTTGCAGCAGACAGGCAAGCTGCAGCGGCCGATCATTGTCTTGCTCTATGGCACGGCGTACTGGAAAGAGATCATCAACTTCGATGCGCTGGTTCGGCACGGAATGATCAGCGCCGAGGATCTCAATCTGTTCCAGTTCGTCGATGATCCCGCCACCGCGCTGAGCGCGATCCAGGCCGGGTTGGCGGTGTCACCGCCCGCCGCGACGCCCGAAGCACCGACGCCCCCCAAGACGCCGGCCTTCGCACCGTCGCGAACGCCCTGCGACTGAACCTGTTGTTCCTGCGACGCCTGCCAACTATCCAGGCCGCGGGCGCAACGGACCTGGTTCGCCGCACAAGGGGCAGACGTCCGTTCGTGCCGCCACGGTTCCGCAGCCGCGACAGTCGACTCGCGCGCCGTGAAAACCGTCCTCGTGAAGCTCGCTGAGCTCCCGGGCCTTCTCGGCGCGCTTTCCTTCGAACAGGACGCGCGCTGGGACGAAGGCCACGTAACGCACTTCCTCTTCGTCGCACGACGGACAGGACAGCGGCACCGGCCAGTCGTTCGGGGTGGCAAGCGCGCGCGCCAGCCCGCCGGCAGCGTGGCAGCGCGGGCAGACGTCGGCGCTGAAGACGATGGCGTCGCACTGGCCGCAGCGAACCTCATACACGCCATCGACGAACTTCTCGCCGTCATAGAGCCAGGTGATGCGCCCGACCGGTTCGCCCCCCATCACTGGCAGCGCGCCGTCCACATAGGTGCGAAAGCTGAGCTTGGCCGATCCACACGCCTGGCAGCCGGCGTCCACCAGGCGATCGAGACCTGGCTCATCGAGAAGACCCATGGGCGCGCAGCTTAGAGCACCTGCGCACCAACTGAAAATGTCATCGCACGGAAAGGCCCGCGCGGGCGGCAGTCGCGCTATTCTCCTTCTCGTTGGGAGCGGTGAAGCGATGCCAGCACGTCTCATTCTGATTGCGGCTCTCTTGGTGTCTGCGTGCACCGCCGACGGCAAGTCCGGCAACCAGCCGGCCGCCGGCGGCAGTGGAGGCGCATCCCCGTCCGCCGGTGGCGCCGGTGGCACGAACACCCCAACCGGCGGCGCGGGCGGCGGCGGACCGGGAGGGGCAGGAACGGCAGGAACGCCAGGCTCGGCAGGAACGCCAGGCTCGGCGGGCTCGGCAGGAACAGGAGGCAGCGGTATGAAGGGCGACGCGCCGGTGGATTCGGGGATCAGCGCCGATGCAGGCACGGGCGAGACATCCGTTTCCTACGAACCGGCCCCCACCAAAGGGTTTGTCGAGATGAACCTCTATCCGGGCGATCCGCCGAACCTGTTGGCCAACGCGCCCAAGGAAACCATCGAAACAACCGGGCGGATCCACGACGTCAGCGTCCCCACGCTGCGCCGCTATCCGCTGGACGAGACCAAGGCCACGGGGACAGCGTTCGTCGTATTTCCCGGCGGCAGCTACGAGACGTTGAACATGGAGGGCCACGCCGCGGCGCTGGCGCAGCGCCTGGGACCGCTGGGCATCGCGGTGTTCGGGCTCAAATACCGCGTCGGCGCCGGTTCGATGAACGCGCCGCGGGATGCGCTGCTCGATGCCAAGCGCGCCGTCCGCCTGGTTCGCAGCAAGGCGGTGCAGTGGGCGCTGGCCCCGAACCGGATCGGCGTCATCAGTTACTCGGCAGGGTCTCACCTGGACATGAGCCTGGTTGCTGGCTTCGACCTCGGTCAAGCCACGACCGCCGATCCGATCGAGCGCTTGAGCAGCCGACCCGATTTCGTGGCGTCGAATTGCACGTGGAACTTCGGCAGCGCGACGTCGCCGTTCAAGTTCACCGCCAGCGGGCCACCGGTGTACCTCACGCACGCGCAGGACGACACCACGGCGCCCATCGCCCTGTCGCAGGCCATCGATCAACAGCTCAAGGCCCTGGGCGTGCTCGAGCACCTCGAGGTGTATCCGACCGGCGGACACGACGGGTTCAACGTCGGCGATCCCAACGCCCCAGGGCGCAACTGGCCGGACAAGTTTCTGCCGTGGCTGAAAGCCAATCAACTGACGCCGTGAAGGTGTCAACGTCCAGCCGCGATCAGCGGTTGACCAGCAGCAGGACCTCGCTGGGCTGGACGTCGCGCACGCTGATGAAGGCGACGCCGTCACGCAGGTTGACGGTGAGGCGCTGGCCGACCGGGTGCGTTCCGCTGTAGCCGACGGTCGCCGCCTGCGCCGAGTTGGCGATCACGGTGAACGCGGGCACGCCGCCCGCGCCCCAGGGCCGGCCGGCAGCGGTGGCGGCATTCAGGGCCGCATCGACGACGACGTCACCGCCGCGCGGGGCCGAGCCGTTGCCGTTGATGATGCAGATGGCCTCCTCGTCGTCGAGGATGCGGGACCAGACGATCAGCTCGCCCGCCGCCGGCAAGACGAACGGCGCGCCAAAGTTCGAGAGGGCGCGCTGATACTGGCGGCCATAGCGCAGCACCGGGAAGGCCTGGCGCGCCTTGATCAACGCGGCGATGCGGACGAAGGCCGCCGACGCTGAATTGAAGCAATGGGCGCCCGAGGTGCCGAAGGGACCGAAGCCGGGCAGGGTCGCGTCTCGGTTCCCCGGCGCCGGGTTCATTCCAGCGTGGCCCGCGGCCAGCGGACGTTCGGGACCAAACATCGCCTCGCGCAGGTACTTGTCGGGCGGCGGGTTGCCGACGTCCCAGTCGCGCAGGAACTGATCGCGCAAGGTCTTCTCGGGCCCGGCGAAGGCCTGCTCGGTCCCGTAATAGATGCACGGGATCCCGACACCGAACAGCTGCAAGGCGACGCCGGCGACGACCTGATGGTCCGCCGGTTGTCCGTCGGCGGAAAAGCGAACCTTGTGCCCGCTCACGTGGTCGTGGTCATCCAGGATCGAGACGCGGTGGAGCCCGGCGTCCCGGTGCGAACCGAGATCTTCGTCCCAGGCGGCGGCGATCCGAAAATAGGCGTCGGGCGGCGCCAGTCCCTTGGCCACTGAAGTCAGCGCCGGCCGGACCTCGCCGATGTCCAGGGTCGCGCTCAAGTTTGTCCCCAGCACCTGCAGGTATCGATCGGCGTCGCTGTCGGCGCCCGCCACCTCGCCGACCAGGAAGAAGTTCTTCTTCCCCTGGTTGGCGGCGAACTCACGAATGGTGCCGCAGAAGTTTCGCCCCGCCTCCTGATCGACGTGTTTGAGGGTGTCGATGCGCAGGCCGTCGCAGTCGGTGAGGGCGATCCAGTACTTGAAGCAACGCGCGACATCGGCAAGTGCTGTCGTTCCGTCGAAGTTGATGTCCCGATCGCCCACGAAGTCGGTGCGGCGAAACTCGGCGTGAGGATCGTCGATGTTCCCGGCGCCCAGGTTGCCCTCGCCAGCGCGCGTGTAACAGTCGTCCCCTTGCAGCTCTGTCGGCCAGACGCCGTCGTCGTCGCCGATCATTGCGATCGGCTGGTCGGCGCCGATGGTTGCGATGGGCTGGTCGTCGCGATCGCGCCACGGCCCCTTGGCGTAAAACCCTGGAAACGCCCGGTACGCCGGCTGGTCCTGGCCATCGGCGTAGATCCAGTTGTTGCCGGTGTGGTTGAAGACGATGTCCAGGATCACCCGCAGGTTGCGCTGGTGCGCCGCCGTCACGAGAGCGACGAGATCCTGCCGGCTGCCCAGGCGCGGCTCGACCTCGAGAAAATCCTGGATGGCGTAGCCGTGGTAGTCGTTTCGCTGCGAGCGCTGTTTGAAGACGGGCCCGACCCACAGGGTGGTGACGCCCAGATCAGCGA
>JAXDMH010000206.1:0-5177 GCA_034666225.1 Myxococcales bacterium | reverse complement strand
CTCAACCGCGATTCGAATGTCTTCCCCGGGATCTTGGGCCGCACCTGCGATCGCCCCTGCGAGCCGGCCTGCCGCCGCGAGCGCGTCGATGGAAAACCGGTGGCCATCTGCCGCCTCAAGCGGGTGGCCGCCGACCTGCGCGGCGACATCACCGACCGCCTGCCCCAGGCGCCGGCCAAGGGTAACGGCAAGCGCGTCGCCTGCATCGGCGCCGGCCCGGCGTCGCTGGCGGTGGCCAACGATCTGATGCCGCTTGGCTACGAGGTCGTCATCTTCGAGAAGTCGGCCGAGGCGGGCGGCCTGATGCGCACCAACGTCCCGGTTTTTCGTTTGCCCCGCACCGTGCTGGACGACGAGATCGGCATGATCCTGAACATGGGCGTCGACATCCGTTACAACACGCCGGTTGGCAGCCTGAAGGGTCTCCTCAAGGAAGGCTTCGACGCTGTCTTCGTGGGGACCGGCGCCCCGCGCGGCAAGGAGCTGGATCTTCCCGGCCGCAAGGAAGGGGCCGAGCGCATCCACATCGGCATTGACTGGCTGGAGAGCGTCGCCTTCGGCCACATCGACAAGATCGGCGAGCGTGTCCTGATCATCGGCGTCGGCAACACGGCCATGGACTGCTGCCGGACGTCGAAGCGCCTGGGCGGCAAGGACGTCAAGGTCATGGCCCGGCGCCCGCGCCAGTTCTTCAAGGCGTCGCCCTGGGAGCTGGAGGACGCCGAGGAGGAATTGATCGAGATCGTCGTCAACCACGTCCCCAAGCGGTTCGTGATGAAAGCGGGCAAGCTGACCGGGATGGAGTTTGACCGCGTCGAATATATCGACGACGGCAAGGGCGGGCAGAAAGCCAAGACCCTGGAGACGGTTTTTCTTCCAGCCGACGACGTCATCCTGGCCATCGGTCAAGAGAACGCCTTCCCCTGGATCGAACGCGACGTCGGCGTGACCTTCGACAAGTGGGACGTGCCGGTCGTCGATCAAACCACGATGCAGTCGACGCTGCCCGGCGTCTTCTTCGGCGGCGACGCCGCCTTTGGCCCGAAGAACATCATCTGGGCGGTGGCCCACGCCCATGCGGCGGCCATCTCCATCAACAACCATTGCCAGGGCATCCCGGTGACGGAACGCCTGCCACAGGGGATGAACCTGGTCACGCAGAAGATGGCGTTCAACGAGTGGAGCTACAGCAACGATTACAACCCGGCCAAGCGCGCCAAGATGAAGCACGTCGATCTGCGCGAGCGGTTCGCCCAGCTGAACATCGAGGTCGAGCTGGGGTTCGATCTGGAACAGACGGCGAAGGAAGCGCAGCGCTGCCTGAACTGCGACGTCGAGACGGTGTTCACCGACAAGCTGTGCATCGAGTGCGACGCCTGCATCGACATCTGCCCGCTGCAGTGCCTGACCATCACGCCGCCCGCCAACGAGGCCGAGCTGCGGCCCACCCTGACGGTGCCGGCGGAGAACAAGAGTCAGGACATCTTCGTCTCAGGACCATTGCCCCAGACCAGCCGGGTGATGGTCAAAGACGAAGACGTCTGCGTGCACTGCGGCCTTTGCGCCGAGCGGTGCCCGACGGCGGCCTGGGACATGCAGAAGTTCGAGCTCATCCTTCCTCACGCGGGACAAAACGGTGCATCAAGAAAGAATGGTTAGGGTCAACGACTTCGCGCTGAAGCTGGCCAACGTCAACGGAACGGGTTCGGCCAGCGCGAACGGGCTTTTGATGCAGGCGATTTTCCGCATGGGCATTCCCGTGTCGGGGAAGAACCTGTTTCCGTCGAACATTCAGGGGCTGCCCACCTGGTACGAGGTGCGCGTCAACAAGAGCGGCAACACCGCCCGGGCCCTGGAGTACGACCTCATCGTGGCCATGAACGCCGAGACCTACGCCCGCGACGTCAAGGAGGTGCGCACCGGTGGTTACCTGCTTTACGATTCAAGCTGGCCGCTGGACGCGTCGCTGGCCCGCCCCGACATCACGTTCCTGGGCGTGCCGCTGGCCAAGATGTGCAACGAGATCTTCAAGAGCTCGCGCGAGCGCATCTTGATGAAGAACATCGCCTATCTGGGCGCGCTGGTGGCGTTGCTGGACGTCGACATGGAGACCCTCGACCACATGCTGGAAGAGAAGTACTCCAAGAAAAAGCCGCTGCTGGAGTCGAACCACCGGGCCCTGCGCGCCGGCCACGACTACGCGCTGGCCGAGCTGGAATGCCCGCTGCCGTTTCACCTCGAGAAGATGCACGCCACGGACGATCGCATCCTGATCGACGGCAACACTGCCACCGCGCTCGGCTGCGTCTACGCCGGCGCCACGGTGGCCGCCTGGTACCCGATCACGCCGGCCACGTCGGTGATGGACGCCTTCAAAGGTTTCTGCGAGGAGTTCCGCAAGGACCCCGAGACCGGGAAGAACAACTACTGCATCCTGCAGGCCGAGGACGAGCTGGCCGCCATCGGCATGGTGATCGGCGCCAACTGGAATGGCGCGCGCGCCTTCACCTCGACCGCCGGCCCGGGCATCTCGCTGATGAGCGAGCTCATCGGCCTGGCCTATTACGCCGAGATCCCGGCGGTGATCGTCGACGTGCAGCGCACGGGGCCGTCGACCGGCATGCCCACGCGCACGCAGCAATCGGACATCCTGGCCTGCGCCTACGCCTCGCACGGCGACACCAAACACATCCTGCTTTTCCCGTCGAGCCCGGAGGAGTGCTTTTACTTCGCCGTCGCCGCGTTTGATCTGGCGGAGCGATTTCAAACCCCGGTCATCATGCTGTCCGACCTGGACATCGGCATGAACGACTGGGTCATCCCACGCCTCAAATGGGACGACGGCTATCGCCCCAATCGCGGGCGGGTCCTGACCGCCGCCGAGCTGGAGGCGATGCCCAAATACTTTCGCTACTCGCCGGAGAACGCCGATCAGGTGGCGGCCCGCACGCTGCCCGGCGTCCACTCCAAGGGCGCCTTCTTCACCCGCGGCTCCGGCCACAACAAGCTGGGCGGCTATACCGAGATCCCCGACGAATACCAGGAGGTCATGGACCGCCTGGCCCGCAAGCACAAGGCGGCGGCGCCCGCGGTGCCGGCTCCCATCGTTCGCAACCAGGCCGACGCCACCTTCGGGATCATCTCGCTGGGCGGCTGCGACGCCGCCGTCCGCGAGGCCGTCGACGCCCTGGCCGAGCGCGGGTTCATCGCCGATTACATGCGCGTGCGGGGCTTTCCCTTCGACGATCGGGTCGAGGCCTTTCTGGCCGCCCACGATCGCGTCTTCATCGTCGAGCAGAACCGCGACGCCCAGCTGCGCACGCTGATCACCACGGAGACCCAGGTGAAGAAAGAAAAGCTGCGGTCGATCCTGGTTTACGGCGGCTTCCCGCTGTCCAGTCGCCACGTCATCGACGGCGTCACCAGCCAGCTGGGGCACACGGAGGGTTAACCGCATGCCATCGATCAAAAAACCGTCCGTCGTTCATCCCGCCCTGCGCCCCAACCAGCTGGGCCTGACCATTCGCGACTATGAAGGGGCGATGTCGACGTTGTGCGCCGGCTGCGGCCACGATTCGATCACCGCCGCCATCGTCAGGGCGTTCTACGACCTGGCCACGCCGCCCCACATGATCGCCAAGCTCAGCGGCATCGGCTGCTCGTCCAAGACGCCGACCTACTTCGTGGGCGGTGCGCACGGATTCAACTCGGCGCACGGGCGCATGCCGTCGATCGCCAGCGGCGCCAACGCCGCCAACAAGGACCTGCAGTACATCGGTATCTCGGGCGACGGCGATTCGCTGTCGATCGGCCTCGGCCAGCTGGCCCACATCATTCGGCGCAACGTCAACATGCTGTACGTCATCGAGAACAACGGCGTCTACGGCCTGACCAAGGGTCAGTTCTCGGCGTCGGCCGACGTCGGGTCCAAGAGCAAGCGCGGCGACGCCAACCAGTACAGCCCCATCGATCCGGTGATGCTGGCTCTCACCCTGGGCGCCACGTTCATCGCCCGCAGCTTCTCGGGCGACAAGGCGCAGCTGGTGCCGCTGATCAAGGCCGGGCTGTCGCATCGCGGGTTCGCCATCATCGACGTCATCTCGCCGTGCGTGACCTTCAATGACCACGAAGGCTCGACCAAGAGTTACCTCTACACGCGCAAGCACCTCATGCAGGTGGTGCAGTCGGATTTCGTTCCGCACGCGCAGGAGATCACCGCCCAGTACACCGAGGGCAGCACCACCCACGTCACCTTGCACGACGGCAGCGTGGTGCGCTTCAGCAAGGTGGCCGCCGACTATGATCCGCGCGACGCCGCCAAGGTGTCGGCCTATCTGCAAGAGCATCAAGGCAAGGGCGAGGTGCCCACCGGCCTTCTCTACCTGGACGAAGACCGCAGCGACATGCACGAAATGAACGCCACCCCCGACGTCCCGCTCGCCCGGCTGCCCTACGAAAAACTCTGCCCCGGCAGCGCCGCCTTGAGCAAACTCCAGGAAGACTACCGATAGTCACCGCCCGCTCCCGAACGTCCCCAAAACCCCTCAAAATCTCCCTCTCCCGCGCGAAGCGTGGGAGAGGGTCGGGGTGAGGGCAGGACCTTAACTATTTCAGCCGCGTCTGCGTTCGCAGCGCGCGGATCTCCTTGGTCGCGGTTTTCCCCATCTCCTTCAGCGTCGACAGCCACGTCTTCCGGTACGGCCGCAGGGCCAGCACCAACCGCTGCATGATGGCCAGGTTCCGGAACCATTTCTTGTCGGCCGGGACCAGGTACCAGGGCAGGGCGGGGCTGCGGCACTTGTCGATCATGTCCTGGTAGGCGTGGTCGACGTCATCCGACAGGGCCAGCTCGCGCCAGTCCTCGGGGTTTAGCTTCCAGGCCGTGCGCGGATCCTTCTCGCGGGCCAGCAGGCGCTCGCGCTGTTCCTTTCGGCTGATGTGCAGGCAGAACTTCAGCACGATGACGTCGCTGTCGGCCAGCAGGCGTTCAAAGGCATTGATGTGCGCATACCGTCCCTTCCACACCCGGTCCGGCACCAGGTGGTGCACGCGCGCGGCGATGACGTCTTCATAGTGCGATCGATTGAACAGCGCGATGTGTCCGCGCTGCGGCGCCACCTTGTGGACCCGCCACAGAAAATCGTGGTTCCGCTCTTCCGGCGTGGGGACCTTGAAAG
>JAXDMH010000205.1:0-3773 GCA_034666225.1 Myxococcales bacterium | reverse complement strand
GCTGTATCGGGCCTCGGCCTTCGGGCCGGTGAAGATCCTGTTCCCGCTGATCTCGGGCGTGGCCGAGCTGCGCGCCGCCAAGAAGCTGTGCGCGGACGTCTGCGAGGAGCTACGGCGAGAAAAAGTCCGTCACGATCCCAAGGTGCCCATCGGCACCATGATCGAGACCCCCAGCGCGGCGTTCATCGCTGACCTCCTGGCCAAGGAGTGCGATTTCCTCAGCATCGGCACCAACGACCTCATCCAGTATTCGCTGGCCGCCGCCCGCGAGGACGAGCACGTCGGTTATCTGTATCACCCGATGCATCCGGCGATTCTGCGGGCCCTGCGCATGATCGTGGCCGGCGCCACCAGCGCCAACAAGTCGGTGGCCATGTGCGGCGACATGGCTGGCGATCCGATGTCGGTGTGGATGCTGCTGGGCCTGGGACTGCGGAATTTCTCCATGGCGCCGCGGCAGATCCCGGTGGTCAAGTCGATCATCCGATCGACCCGCCTTGACGAAGCAGAACGTCTGGCGGAAAAGGCGCTGCAAATGCCCACCGAAGCCGAGACCGAGGCTTTGGTCCACGAGGCCATGCTGTCGCGGTTTCCGGTGGAGCTCACCGACGGCGACGAGGAAAAGGCCAGCTGATCCGTTCGGCCCGCTTCGGCGACTGCCAGGCGCTGTGCGAGTTGTGGCGCGAGATCGACGACTTGCACAGCGTGCTGGTCCCGCAGTTTTTTCGTTCGGCGCCCCGATCGATCGACGAGTGGCAGCGGGTGCTGTCGGCGCCCCACGCCATGGTTTTTCTGGACGAGGCGACGACCACCGCCGCGGGCGAAGGGGTGGGGCGGATCATCACCGGCGCCGTTTTGCTGCGTGTCTTCGACACGCCCGCCGAGCCGCAGATGGTGCCACAGCGACGCGGCCACATCGACGGCCTGGTGGTGTTGACGGGGCACCGGCGGCGGGGCATTGGCCGCCGCTTGATGGACGCGGCCGCGGCGTGGGCCAGGGACCAAGGGGCCGAACAGCTGGTGCTGACGGTGTGGGCCGGGAACGCGGCGGCGCGTGCGTTCTATCAAAGCCTCGGCTACGGCGCGCTGTCTGAAGTGCTGGCAAAACCGCTAGGCGGCTAGGCGCGTGGCCTTGGTCTTGGTCCAGCGCGACCAGACCAGGTACAAGAGCGGGGCGAAGACCAGCGAGTACGAGAGCAGGTGGCCGACGCGGCCGTCGGGGCCCAGCACTTCGGTGGCGTCGTGGAAGGCCTGGCTGCCGTGGATGACACCGCTCTCGGCCAGCTCGTGAACGCCGTAGACCAGCAGCTGCACCAGGAAGACGGCCAGGAAGACCGCGGTGACCTTCAGGACCACGACCAGGTTGAGGCGGTGGCTGATCCGGCTCCAGTACCATGACAGGGCCCCCGCGAGCCCCAGACCGATGACGGCGCCCACCAGGACCAGCGCCATGTGGGAGGGAACATCCGAGCTTCGCATGGCCATGACCTGGACGCCCACGTAGAACACTGCCTCCATCCCCTCGCGGGTGACCAGCAGCGCGGTGACCACGGCAATCCCCGCCACGGCCCGCGGCGACGGGCGGTCGCCGTGCGTGGTGGCCACCTGTTCGATGCGCGATTCAATGCGGCCCTTGAGGTGGCGGCCCATGCGCGCCATCTGCCACAGCATCCCGCCCACCAGCAACGCGGCCGTCAGGGCGGCGATCCCTTCGATCAGCGGCTGATTGGGGACCTGCAGCCACAACCAGGCGCCGACAAGGCAGGTCACCAGCGAGACGCCGAACCCGATGTGGACGCCACGCACCAGCCCGGGCCGGTTGGTCTTGCGAAGGTAGGCGGCGATCACCCCGACGATGAGGAAGGATTCCAGGCCTTCCCGGAAAGTCACCAGCAATGCCTGCAGCATGAACCGGCCGCAATCTTACCCCGACCGGGGGTCGGCGCCACGATCCAACATGCCAACATGCGCGATACCCTGAATGTTTGACGGTGGTGGTACCGTCAAGCAGGAGGGTCTGATGCGACGTCTGATACAACGATCAATGGCGAGCACCACCGCAAAAGTGAGCCTGGTCCTGGCGTTGCTTTTTGCCGCGCCGCGAATGGCCCGGGCCGACGACGCGGCCACCCATTACAACCTTGGGCTGCAGCTGAAGCGCGAAGGCAAGGTGGTGGAGGCCATCGCCGAGTGCGAAAAGGCCATCGCCCTGCGCTCGGACTATGCGTCGGCGCACCTGACGCTGGGAAACCTGTGGCGCGCGCAGGGCAACTACCAAAAGGCGGCCGCCGAGTTCGAGATCACGACCAAGCTGCAGCCCAAGGACCCCACCTCCCACGCCAACCTGGGCGCCGCGTACGTGCGGCTCAAGCGGGTCGACGAGGGCATTCGCGAGCTGGAGACGGCGGTGGCCTTGAAGCCCGACGAGTATGAGGCCCGGGTGTCGCTGGGATTCGCCTACAAGACCAAGGGAGACCTGCCGCACGCCATCGAACATCTGCAGAAGGCGACGGAGCTGCGGCCCAACGACGCCCAGGCCTGGACCAACCTGGGCGTGGCCAAGTCAAAGTCCGACGACAAGGACGGCGCCATCTTTGCGCTGCGCAAGGCGCTGGCGCTCAAGCCCGACGACCCCGATCTTCACTTCGATCTGGCGACGGTCTTTCGACGCGAGCGCGACACCGACGCCGCCATCGCCGAATACAAGATTGCCCTGTCCCACAACCCGCGAATGGCCAGCGCCTATTACGATCTCGGCATTCTTTACTCGCAGAACAAGCAAGATGAAAAAGCCAAAGAAGCATTCTCTAAATACCTGGAATACGCCCCGCGCGACGACGCCGCCCGCAAGGACGCCGAGGATCGCCTGAAGACCTTCGAAGGCACCGACGCCGGCAAGCGGCCGCTGAAAAAGAAATAAGGCGGGCGCTGCCGGCTCTGCTGGCACCGCTGGCACCGCTATCATGGTCGACGCTGCCGCGTCGTGGGAGGCCTTGACCAGGCGCCGAGCAGCCACAGAATGGCGGCATGCTCAGCACAGTCCCCATCGTCGCCTACGTTCCGGTCCTGGACATGGACCGCGCCCGGAAGTTTTACCAGGAGAAGCTGGGGCTGAACCCCAAGGAAGAATATGCCGGCGGCAACGGCTACGTCTATGAATGCGGCCTGGGCAGCTCCTTCTTCATGTACAAATCCGGCGGCGCCGGGACCTCGAAGGCCAGCCAGGCCTTCTGGGCGGTCGAGGATCTCGAGGCGGAGATGGCGGCCTTGCGCGCGCGCGGCCTGAAGTTCGAGGAGTATGACATGCCGGGACTGAAGACCGTCAACGGCGTCGCCTCGGGCGGCGGCGCCAAGACGGCGTGGTTCAAGGACTCCGAGGGAAACATCATGGCCCTCAGTCAAAAGATCGCTCGCTGACGCTCGCTGCGCGGAAGGGGGCTGCTGCCCCCTCCCGCGGGCCCTCCCCAGCGCTTCTCGCAAGGTGAGCCGCGCGGGCACAGCCCGCGCTCCCGTCGATAAACTCGCTCGCTACGCTCGCTCTGACGCCGGCGGCCCGGCACAGCCGGGATCTCCCCAGCAGCCCCGCCTCCTAGACGAAAATACCAGCGCCTCAAACGGGAACGCGAACGAAGCGCGGCTTTGCCGCGCGTAGTGAGGGGGCCCGGGGAGCGCGAGCGGCAGCGAGCCGTTCCCCGTCAGATCGAAGCGCGGCTTTGCCGCGCGTAGTGAGGGGGCCCGGGGAGCGCGAGCGGCAGCGAGCCGTTCCCCGTCAG
>JAXDMH010000204.1:0-12201 GCA_034666225.1 Myxococcales bacterium | reverse complement strand
AGCTTGCAAAGACCCTCTTCGCCGCTGGCGGCGACGGTCACGTCGAAACGCCGGCGCAGCGTCAGCGACAGTCCCTCCAGGACCCGCGGCTCGTCGTCGACACAAAGAACCCGTGAAGCCAGTGACGGGGCGGTCATGCCGCCTGCGCTGCTTTCGCTGCTTCGCCGTTCAAGGGCAGCCGCACCAGGAACGTGGTTCCCCGCCCGACTTCCGTCTCGAAGGTCAACTGTCCATGGTGCTTGTCCACGACCGAGCGGGCCAGCGCCAGCCCCTGACCGGTTCCGCGGCCCACCTCTTTGGTGGTGAAGAACTGGTCGAAGATCTTGCCCCGAACTTCCTCAGGGATTCCGTTTCCATTGTCGGTGATGCCCACCAGGACGTCGCCGCCTTCCGTCCAGGTGCGCACGGTGATCTTGCCCCGCTCGCCGCTGTCTTTGACCCGATCGGCGATGGCATGGGCGCCGTTGACGACGATGTTCAGGATCACCTGGTTGATCTGGCTGACGTGGCAGGTGACGGGCGGCAGGGGCTGCAGCTCCAGCTGGACGTCGGCGACGTATTTGTACTCGTTGGTGGCCACCGTCAGCGTGTTCTGGACGGCGCGGTTCAGATCGGCGGGGCTCATCTCTGGCTGATCGGGATGGGCGAACTCCTTCATTGAATGAACGATGGTGGCCACCCGTTCGAGACCCTCTAGCGCCCGGTCCAGAGCCTTCGGCACATTCTCAAGCAGGTAAGGCAAATCGGTGGTCTCCTCGGCGATGGCTGCTGCTCCGGCCGCAGTGGCTGCGGCGGCTGGGTCGCCTTGTTCAACCGCCCGCCGAACCAGCTGCAGCTTTTCCATCGCCTCTGCCAGATCTTTCATGGCGTCTCGTACAAAGTGAACGCTGTCGCCGACGAACTGGATGGGCGTGTTGATCTCGTGGGCGATCCCGGAGGCCAGGCGACCGACCGATTCCAGCTTCTGCGCCTGTTGCAGGTCCAGCTCCAGGTTTCGTCGTTCGGTGATGTCGAACATGAATCCCCGGGGGGATACGTCGGTCCCCAACGGCCGGGCGCTGATGATGCTACGCAACCACACCCAGCGGCCATCGTTGTGCCGCAGGCGAAACTCGAGCTCCACGTCCAGCCCCTTCTCGATCGCCTCGAACCACGCCGGGCCTGTCCGGGCCAGATCTCCTTCATGCATGCGGGCCTCGGTGAACCCCGGTTTCAACCAGTCCTCGACAGGACACAGCAGAAGTGCCGCTGCCTGCGGTCCCACGTAACTGAAGGCCTGGGTGGCGACGTCGAACTGCCAGGGGATGGAATGCGTGCTTTCGACCAGGGCCCGGTACTGCTCGTGGCTGGTCAGCAGTTGCTGGGTCCGGGTCCGGACCTTCGCTTCGATAACTTCGTTCAGCCGCTCGATCTGGGCCTTTCGGGAGGCCAGATCGTTCATCTGCCGCATGGTTCCCACGATCCCTTTCGAGATCGCCTGATCCTGACGGTGAACGGCCTGCGCCAGCCAGACGATGAAGCCCGAAAAGACGACCACGGAGGCGGCGGTCAGGATCGCGAATCCCAGGTTTTTGTCATAAAGGTCCAGGTTGTGTCCGGAATGCGAGAGCCAGCCAAACAAGATCGGTACGGCGACGGCGACCGGCATCAACCGGCGAAGCAGGGTTCCCGCGCTGGCGCTGCTGGTCGCGATCCGCGCCAGGCCGTCGTTGGGGCGGGCGGCCAGGGTTCCCAGCGCCAGGAGAAGGAACGCCCAGGCGGTGGGCGGGGCCGTCTGCATGGTATAGCGGCCAATTCCCGCGGTGGGCGCGGCACCGTAAAGGTGGCTTATCAGCGAGGCCAGCCCCAGCAGCGCCGGAATCATCACCAGGCCACGTCCCAGACGGACCAGACGCCGGAGATGATCCTTGGACAGGATCAATATCCCAGCACCCATGGTCACCAAACCGAAGGCGGTGCTCGGCCCCATCCGCGCCAGCGCGGGTGTCACGCCCGTCGAACCACGGAACAGCAGCCCGTCGATCCCCAGGCTTCGCCCGCTGAGCCATTCCAGCAGGCTCAGCGCACCCACCGCGAGGACGGTCGCCGAAAATAAAGTGGCAAGCCAGGCCTGGGCTGCAGATTCTCGGCGGGCGGTGGACACCACCACGCCGCAAAGGATCAGGCAAAAAGCCGTATTGGCCTTCATGCTGACCAGCCCCGGACCAATCCCGGGAAAAACGAGGACGTGAAACACCCAGCTCAGCAGGCCCAGTGCGCCCAGCAAGGCCGAGGCCACGCCGGCAAAAAATGAGAACGCCAGACAATATCGGCGAAGTCGCTTGCCGAGCGCTGCGCGCTTCGCCAGCTCTGCGGGTGATAGGGCGTCATCTCCTCCCACGGCGCCAACGGCTATCTCGGCCACCTTGAGTTTGTCGTTCATGCCGCCTCCTCGTTGTCGGAAAGAGATGCAGATGTTCCCTCTCCCGCCGACACCTTTAGCGGCAGCCGAACCCAGAACGTTGTGCCTTTGCCGACTTCTGATTCGAAGGTCAGTGTGCCGCTGTGTTGCTCAACCACGACCGAACGGGCCAGCGCCAGCCCTTGACCGGTCCCGCGGCCGACCTCTTTGGTTGTGAAGAACGGATCGAAGATCTTGCTGCGAATGTGGGTGGGGATGCCGCCACCGGTGTCGCTGATGGCCACCACCGCCTGGTCGCCCTCGCAATATGTCCGCACGCGGATGGTTCCCCGGACGCCGGTCGTTCCGACCACGTCCCCGATGGCGTGGGCGGCATTGATGAGCAGGTTCAGGAAGACCTGATTGAGGTCGCTGACGTTGCAGGGCACCCACGGCACCAGGCCAAGGTCGACCTCCACGGCGGCGACATATTTCAGCTCGTTGGTGGCCACCGTCAGCGTGGTCTGCAGGGCGGCGTTCAGGTCGGCGTCGCTGTGCGTGCCGCGATCAGGATGGGCGAAGGCCTTCATTGATTGCACGATGTGCGAGACCCGGCCCACGCCGTCAATGGTCGCTGCGATGGCGCGCGCGGCGTTCTGGCGAATGTATTCGATGTCGGCGCGTGCCTCCTCGGCGCGCAGCTGCGCGACGTCTTCGGGTAACAGCGGCGCCGTCTGGGCTTTTTCGCAACAGTGCTGATAGACAGCGCACAGAGACAGCAGATCGGTGAAGGCCGCGCTCAGAAATTCGACGTTGTCACCGACGAACTGGATCGGCGTGTTGATCTCGTGGGCCACGCCGGCGGCGAGGCGCCCGACCGACTCCAGTTTCTGGGCGTGGCGCAATTCGATCTCCAATCGATTTCGCTCGGTCAGATCTTCGACCACCGCCATGGAGAACTGCGGTCGTCCCGCCTCGTCGCGGACCAGGGCCATTCCCAGGGTGGCGTGGACGCAGGCACCCGAGCTGTGCAGGATGCGGCATCGGATGATCTCGCTGGTGGCGGTGCCCTGAGCGAACGATTCCACTCTGCTGCGCAGCGCGGCTCCGTCGTCCGGGTGAGCGAGCTGCCACAGCGGCTGACTGACGATCCCGTTTCGACTTCGCCCCAAGATGGTTTCGAAAGCCGGGTTGAGGTCAGACAGTACGCCGTCGAGCTCGATGCGGATCATACCGATCAGGGCCGACTGGAAGATCTTGGCGAACTGATCGCGTTCCCAGGCCAGGCGTTCGTTCAGATCCAGCATCTCCTTGGATGACAGAGTGATTGAGCGTTCGATGGTGTATCGCTCGCGGTCGTTGTCGTCGTAGGTGCGGCTGACAGCCTCAAGGAACGGCAGCCAGGCCTCCGGCCCTGCAGGGGTATTGAGATCAAGTCCCAGCCGTCGCAATTGCCTGAGCAGGTGCCTGTGCAGCATCTCAGCGCTCGACCAGATGAGTCAGGGTCATGGTCTGGTTGTGCAGCTCGCAGGGCCCGCTGACGACAAAGGGCGAGATCTCGCCGTACGAATAGAAACCCACCATCTGGGACGCGGCCGGCAGATTGTCCATCACGCCTTCGACTTCTTCCTCGGCGCGTTCGCCCAGCACCAGCCGGCGACCGACGCAGCTGATGGCGATGGTCAGGCTGCCGCTGGTTTCGACCAGGCCCTGGTGCACGTGCCGGGCGGCATCGACGGCGCCGTCGATGAGGCGATCAAAGTTGGCCCGCATCAGCTGAACCAGGGCGCCGCCGGGGATGTCGCCGGCGAAGGTCATCGACTTGTCCGCGTCGCTGACCGCCAGGATGGTGCGTACCAGGCGCATCTCATCGCCTTTGTTGCGCCGCAGGCTGAGCGGAAAGAGCAGCGCCGTGGCCGGCAATCCGGCGGCCAGCTCGCCCAGATATTCCTTGTACAGGTCCAGCGCTGGCCGACCGTCAATTTCATGAAGAACGTTGCCGACCGAACGGGTGACGGTGCGTTCCGGACCGAAGATGTCCCAGCCCCCTTTCGATCCGTGTCCGATCGAGATGCGATCGCCGTAAAGCCCGACCGCCGAGACCCATCCCACCGACGGGGTTCCGTCGTGCAGGACCCAGGTGTGCGCAAAGCGGGAGCCGTCGCCGGCCAGGCCGCCCACCACCACCACCGAAGCCGGAAGAACGGCGTTCAAGCCGCGCAGAAGCTCGCTGCCGTTGGTGTTGATGCCGTCCGAAAGTACGATCACCCCGCGCAGATCGGGGGCCAGCAACGCGGCAGCCACGGTGCGCCCGGCTGTCGTGGAGTCATGGGTACCGCCGATGGGCGCGCTGGCCAATCGAAGCCCCGTGTTTTCGAATCGGGTCACCGCCACCGACAGTGACTCGTCGTTGATGGTGCGTCCGAAGATCTCGCCGGCCGTCGAGCAGCCGAGCACCCGCGAGCGGGGATAGGCTGCGATCAGCTCCTGGATGGGCGCCGGGTTGTCGATGGCGCTCGGGGCGCCGAACACCACCACCAGCGTGCGTTCGGAATCCAGCGCGGGCAGTGCCGGGACCGACCAACCCGACGACGCATGATACGACAGGGTCTCGGTCTTCATTCTTCACGCCTCTTTTCGGGACAGGGTTTGTATTTCGGCTTCCGCCAGGGCGCGCCACGCTGGCAGTCGATCGCGCAAGCCCAAGGCGCTGAGGTATCCAAGGTCCACCGGGTAGGCGGTGCTTTCGCCTTGGTCGGGCCCCAAGGTCTCGGCGACCAAACCGACCGCGGTATGGACCGCGCCGAAGATGTCGAACTCGAGGTGCCCGCTATCGGCAGGGCTTCGATGATGGGCGACGGCGTCGACGATCGGTTTCGGCAAGCCCCAGGCCGCCAGCAACATCGCCCCCAGCTGGGCCACGGTGTGCGGCAGGGCGTCCTTCAGATAGGCCATCGATGCATCGGACGTCAGGGCCAGCAGGGCCACGTCGTGCAACAGCGCTGCGACGAAGGCCTGCTCGGCTCGGCCTTCGCTGTTCAGCAGGCGCCGGGCCAGGCGCGCGCTGACGACGCTGCGACTTTGTATCTTCCGCAACAGGCCGTCGTCGACTGCCATCGTGCGCATCCCTTCGGACAGCATCAGCAAGGTCAGCACCATCTTCATCCCCAGCGTCTGGATCGCCGACTCGATGGTGGTGATGGGCTGCCTCGCACCGAAGCACTCCCAGTTCGCCAGCTGCAACAACTTGGCGACCAGGGCGGGGTCCTCGGCGGCGATGGCGGCGACTTCCGGCGCGGTCGTTGCTGCCGCCACCGCGTCGAGAATGCGATCGCGGACCTGCGGATTGGTGGGCAGCGCCGACAGGCCTCCGATCAAAGCCCGGATCGCCACGTCGTCGCTCATCCGTCTGATGGCGCCTGCGCGTTCGATGGTGTGCAGCAGCGTGTCCCGGCTGCACGGCTTGCTCAGGTACTGCTGGGCCACGGGCAGCGCTCGGTGAACCGTCTCGCCGTCCGCGTGTCCCGACAGGACCACCCGAACCACGGCCGGAAACTCTGCCTTGATGTGGGCAAGCAGGGTGGGACCATCCAGGCCCGGCATGCGCATGTCGCAAACAACCACATCGAAGGGGCGGCTGCGGACCAGCTCCAGCGCAGCCTGTCCACCTTCGGCGAAGACCATGTCCCAGCGTTCGCGCTCGCGTCGCAACAGATTGCGCAGGCCATCCAGGACCTGGCGTTCGTCATCGACAAACAGCACGCGCAGCAACAGCGACGGATCTCCGGTGGTGTGCACTAGTGCACCTCCCGCGAGATAGCGTCATGTTCGGCCGACGATCCGCGCCGGCCGCTTCGTTGCTCCTCCTCACAATACCTACGGGTATTCCTCGTCGTCGCGCCTCGCGGCCGGCGCGGCTTGTCGGCCTCGACATTGACGCTATTTCGCGGGAGGCGCACTAGGCTCAAACGTCCCGGCGCGGGCTGAGTTCCGCCAAACGCGACGGCCAGCCTATCGCGGTGACGTCGGAGGCGTGGTGGCGGTCGATACCGGCCGCTGCATCTGGGTCTGGCGCGGCGGCGGCGGCGCGGCGGGACGCGCTGGCGGTGGAGAAGGCGGGGGGACCGCGGGCGCGTGTTTGGACGGCGGGGTGGTCTTGCTGCCCTTGTTCGCTTTGCCGGCTGGCGGTTTCGTTGCCTTCGCGGCGGCGCCCGTGCCGTTGCCGCTGCCCGGGACGGGACGCCCGTCGCCGCTCTGGCCGTCGGCGAGCACCTCCTCGACGGTGGTGCGCACGGTGCCCCCTTTGTCGCCCGCCTTGACGCCTTTGGGGCGCTCCCACGGGATGTCTTGCAGCGGCTGGCTGGCGGTCACCTCGGTCATGTAGCGCGTGAACATCGGCACCGTCAGCATGAAGGCGGCGTCTTTCTGCCCCAGCGGCCGTTCGCGCAGGTCGTCGCCGATCCAGGTGCTGGTCATCCACCGCGACGTGAAGCCGACGAACCAGGTGTCCATGGTGGCGCTGGACGTCCCGGTCTTCCCGGCGGCGGGATAGTTCGCGTTGCGAATGGCCGGGGCGTGCCCGCGCGTGACCACGTGGCGCAGCAGCGTCGACGTCAGATACGCCGTGCGCGGCGAGATCACCGTCTCCGGTTTCTGTCCGGCCAGCGCCACCAGTCGATCCAGGCGGTCACTGGGCGGCCCCACCGGATCGCCGATGGAAGTGTGATCTTCCAGGACGACGCCGTTGCGATCGCGGATGCGCCGGATATAGACCGGATCCACCAGCACGCCGTTGCGGGCGAAGGCCGAAAAGGCGCGCGTCATCTCGTCGATGCGCGAGCACGACGCGCCCAGGGCCAGCGCCTGGTCGGGGATGATCGGCGTGCTGATGCCCAGACGGCGCGCCCATTTTTCCACCTCGTGCCCGCCCATCAGCTTGAACAGCTGCACCGAGGGGACGTTCTTGGACCAGATCAGCGCGTATTCCAGGGTGACCTGGTATTCGACGGTGTTGTTCAGGTTGGTGGGCGTCCAGATCTCGCCGGTGATGGGATCGACCTCGGCGCGCGGCACGTCGTTCAGCAGCGAGCCGAACCCGTACCCTTTGTCCAAGGCCAGCGAGTAATACATCGGCTTGTACGCCGAGCCCGGCTGGCGGCAGGCCTGCACCACGCGGTTGAACTCTGACCGGTCGTAATCGTGGCCGCCCACCATGGCCATCACGTACCCGCTGTGGTGGTCGTAACTGAAGATGGTTCCCTGGACGCGCGGGGTCTGTTCCAAGAACAGCTCGACGGTCTTGGGCGGAGGCCGCCCGGACGCCTTGTCGTCGAAGGCGGCCAGCCACTGCACTTCGTTCTTGCTGTCGTAGACCCACTCGGAAAAACGGCGCAGCTTTGATCGATAGGCGCTGGTCACCCAGATGACGTCCCCGGCGTGCAGAACGCCGACGGTTGATTCCAGGGGCCGGTCGTTGACGAAATCCTTGGCGCTGTAGGGGAACGCCCAGGCCATCGCCGCCAGAGGCAGCACGTACGTCCACTTGCCGACGCGCACGCGCGCGCCGTCGTCGCCCACCGATTCGACCAGCCCCAGGTAATAACGCCCTTCGACAGGCGGGTCGGCGCCGTAACGTTCCGCCGAACGCCGCCGGAACTCCGTGGCGGCGGTCGGGGTCAGGCGCACCACCGGTCCGCGCCAGCCCTGGCGTTTGTCCAGCTTGCGCAGCGAGAAATCGACGTTCTCCTGGGCCGACAGATCGATCCAGGGCAGCAGCGTGGTCTCGATCTGCAGGCCGCCCTCCCACAGCTTCTTCTCGCCATAGCGCCGGGCGACGTCGCGGCGCACGTGCTCGGTGAAATAGGGGGAGACCTGCCGGAAGAAATCCGGGCGCTGGCGCACCACCACCGGTTTGGCCCGCCAGCCGTTCGCCTCGCTGTCGGTCAGATAGCCGCTGGCCACCATGGCGGTTAACACCTGATCGCGCCGGGCCCGCGCCCGATCGATGCTGGCCAGCGGCGAGAAACGCGAAGGCGCGCGGGCCAGGCCAGCCAGCGTGGCCATCTCGCCCAGGTCAATGTCGTCGATCGACTTGTCGAAATACCGGCGCGACGCCGCCGCCACGCCGTAGGCGCCGTTGCCCAGGAAGATCTGATTCAGGTACAGCGTCAGGATGTCGCGCTTGGAGTAACGGGTCTCCAGGCGCCGGGCCAGGATCGCCTCGCGGATCTTTCGCTGCAGCGTGCGTTCGGACGACAGGAACGATTTCGCCACCTGCTGGGTGATGGTCGATCCGCCCTGGGCCACCACGCCGGCGCGCAGGTTGGCGCCCAGGGCGCGGCCGATGCCGCGCACGTCCAGGCCCCCGTGCTCATAGAACCGGCGATCCTCGGCGGCCAGAAAGGCGTGGATCAGCTGCGGCGGAAAACGGTCGAAGGGAAGGATCTCGCGCCGTTCGGCGGCCAGCTCGGCCAGCGGCGTTCCGTCCCAGGCCCGCACCGTGGTGGTGGTGGCCGCCATCTGATGATAGGTGGCCAGGTCGGGGATGCTGGGCAGCGTCGTGGCGAAATAGCAGTAGGTGATGAAAAGGCCGCACAGAAACACGCACAGGGCCGAGACGGCGCCGAACAGATAGAACTTGATCAGCCAGTAGAAAAACCCGCCGTCGGACAGGTTGGTGATCTCCAGCCGGCGCCGGGGCGCCCTGGACGAGCCCGAACTCGAACCCGAACCGGGACGTTGGCCCGGCGGCGGCGACGGCGGCGGGTGCGGCATGCGGGGCGACTTTAGCATCCGATGAAGGGGTCGGCGATTGCCCGGCGGGGATCTTCGTGGTGAATTTGACCGGTGGACCTGTTCGAGCGCAGCCGGGGCGTGGGGCGAGGCCCAAACGACGGAGCAGCGCGCGAAGAGACCCTGGAGGGAACGGTCGAGCGCATCGTCTATTCAGGGGGCGATGGCGAGTTCACCGTGGCGCGCCTCAAGCTGAGCAAGGACGGCGTTCTTGTCACGGTCGTGGGCAGCCTGCTGGGCATCCCGGTGGGGGCGGCGCTGCGGGTCATCGGCAGCCACGAAAACACCGCGCGCTTTGGCCCGCAGTTTCGCGTGCAACGGTACACCGAGGTCGCGCCGGCCACGATCGAAGGCATTCGCCGTTATCTCGGCTCTGGTTTGATCAAGGGCATCGGCCCCGAATTCGCCGCCCGCATCGTCGAACGCTTTGGCATCGAGACGCTGGAGGTCCTGGACAGCGATCCGACGCGCATCAGCGAGGTGTCCGGCATCGGTCCTTCGCGCGCCCGGGCCATCCGGGAAGCGTGGGCCGCCCAGCGCGAGGTGCGCAAGGTGATGGTGTTCTTGCAGGGCTATGGCGTCTCACCCGCCTTCGCGGCGCGCATCTATAAAAGATACGGCGGCGCGGCCATCGCTCGCGTTCGGGAAAACCCCTATCGCCTGGCCTTTGACGTGTGGGGCATCGGCTTTCTGTCGGCGGACAAGCTGGCGGCCGCGCTGGGCATCGAACGCGAATCGACGTCGCGCCTGGAGGCCGGCGTGCGTCACGTGCTGCAGGAGGGCGCCGGTGACGGGCACGTCTTTCTGCCGCGCGGGCGGCTGGCGCGCGAGGCGGCCGCGCTGCTGGGCGTGACCGAGGCGCTGGTCGAGGAGGCCATCGACCGCCTGGCCCGCGACGGCGAGGTGGCCATCGATACCCAGGTGACCGTCGGCGCCGTGGAAAACGATCCCGCGGTTTACGACAGCGCCCTTTACGGCGCCGAAGCGGCCCTGGCCATGGGCCTGCGCCGTCTGATGAATGCGCCCGCCACGACAGAGGTGAACCTGGACGCCGACCGGGCGCTGGCCTGGTACGAACAGCAGGCGCAGATCAGCCTGGCCCGGCAACAGGCCGAGGCGGTGCGGTGCGCCCTGACCGGCAAGGTGGTGGTCATCACCGGCGGACCGGGCGTCGGCAAGACCACCATCGTGCGCGGGATCGTCTCCATCCTGGCGCGCAAGGGGCTGCGGGTCGCGCTGGCGGCGCCCACCGGCCGCGCCGCCAAACGCCTGTCCGACGCCACAGGCGAACCGGCGGCCACGCTGCACCGCCTGCTGGAATGGCGGCCCGCCGAGGGACAGTTCGGTCGCAACGCCCAGCGCCCGCTGGAAGCGGATCTGCTGGTGGTCGACGAATGTTCGATGCTGGACGTGCGCCTGGGCGCCGATCTGATGAACGCGCTTTCGTCGGGGACGCGCCTGGTCCTGGTGGGCGACGTCGATCAGCTGCCGTCGGTGGGGCCGGGCACGGTGCTGCGCGACGTGATCACCTCGGGCGTGGTGCCGACGGTGCGGCTGACCGAAATCTTCCGGCAGGCGGCGCAGAGCCTGATCGTCATCAACGCCCACCGCATCCACGACGGCGAGATGCCCGAGCTGGGCGCGCGTGCCCCCGGCGTCGGCGGCGAAGACACGCGCGATTTCTTCGTCATCGAAGAAGACGACCCGGCGCGCGCCGCCGCGGTGATTCGCGATCTGGTGACCGTGCGGCTGCCGCGCAAGTACGGCCTTGCCGCCAGCGACATCCAGGTGCTGTCGCCCATGCACCGGGGCGATCTGGGCGCCGCCAACCTGAACGCGCTCTTGCAGGAAGCGATGACCGCCGGCGCCCCCGGCCTGACCCGCGGCTCGCGCGTTTTCCGCGTCGGCGACAAGGTCATGCAGGTGCGCAACGACTATGACAAGGAAGTGTGGAACGGCGACATCGGTCGCGTGGAGCGCGTCGACGCCGGCGCGCAGGCGCTGGTGGTGCGCTTTGACGACCGCGAAGTCACCTATGACCTGGACGAGATCGACGAGTTGACCCTGGCCTACGCCGCCACCGTGCACAAATCGCAGGGCTCAGAGTATCCCGCGGTGGTCATCCCCATTCACACCCAGCACTATGTGATGTTGCAGCGCAACCTGCTGTACACGGCGGTGACGCGCGGCAAGCGCCTGGTGGTGATGGTCGGCTCGCGCAAGGCGCTGGGCCTGGCCGTGCGCAACGCGGAGATCTTGCTGCGCTGCTCGGGCCTGGCCGCGCGCCTGCGCGCCGGTTGAATTACAGCCAGCCGCCGACCACCGACCAGATGCCGAACAGGTTGGGATCGGCGCCGCCCAGGCCGACGTCAATGAACGGGCCGGCGCCGACGAAGAAGTGCGGCGCCAGGTGAAACAGAAACGGCGCCAGGATGTTCAGGTACGTCTGTTGATCCGAACCGCCGGTGAACGAGGAGTGCTCGAAAGTGAGTCCCAGTGTCGGCCAGAAACTGACCCTGTCGGCGAGGTTCAGGTTGTAGCCGCCACGACCGCCGAGCAGGACGGTGGTGGGGCCGCCGTTTCCGGTCACCACGGTCAGGCCGACCACGCCGCCCACCGAGACGTTGGGGATGATGAAGTAGTCGAGCGAGGGCTTGATGCCGATGACGGTTCTGCCGCCGCTGGTCTTGGCGATGCCCAGCATGGGGCGGGTGTCAGTCCCCCCGCTGTTGATGGGGGATTCCAGCGCTCCTCCAATGACCAGCTCGCCCTGGGCGCCAAAGCCGCTCGGCCCAGGGGTCAGGGCGAACGGTCCCGAATGAGCCGGGGGCGGCGCCTGCGCCGACGCCGCGGCCGGCGTCAGGGCGAAAGCCAGAGCCACCACCGACGACAACACGAAGCAGAACTTCGACGAACTGGTCTTCATCCGATACCTCCGGGCCAGGCGGTATCACGGCGCGGAGCGGGGGGCAACGGGCGGTGCGTCGTTTTCTCGACGGGGGCGGCGCCGTTTGCGCTGGCCGCGGATG
>JAXDMH010000203.1:0-3519 GCA_034666225.1 Myxococcales bacterium | reverse complement strand
CGACGAGACAAGAAGAAAGCTCAAACCAAATAAGATCCCGGCTGACCTCGCAATCAACACGGCGTCACCAGACCGCAGTATTGTATTGTGGTCAATAAAGAAACGGATATTCGCAACCTACGACAGTCGTCGCACCACTGTCATTGCGCTACGACAGTCGTCGAGCACGGTTTGCATTCAATACGACGATTGTCGTTGCCGCGGACCTCAATTGCGCAAGTAATGACACATGTAGCCGCTGGGATTCTTCTCCAGATACTTCTGGTGGTGGTCCTCGGCGCGGGTGAAGGCACCGGCCGTCTCGATCTGGGTGACGATGGGCCGCTTCCATTTGCCCGACTTGTTCACCCGAGAAATGACGTCGCTGGCGATCTTCCGTTGCTCCGGGGACGTGACAAAGATGGCCGAGCGATACTGGGTGCCGACGTCATTTTCTTGGCGGTTGAGGGTGGTGGGATCGTGCATGCGGAAGAACCAGTTTTCCAGCAGGTCGGAATACGACAGCTTCTTGGGATCGAACACGATCCGCACGGCCTCGGCGTGGCCGGTGGTACCGGTCGACACGTCCTCATAGCTGGGCGCAGGCTTGGTGCCCCCGGTATAGCCGACCTCGGTCTCCAGCACGCCCGGGATTGTTCGGAGGATCTCCTCCATGCCCCAGAAGCAACCACCGGCCAGCACCGCGGTCTCCGTGGCTGATGAACGGGCGCCAACCTCGGCCGCACTGGCGAACAGGACCTGGTACTCGCCGTATCCTTCGGCCCGGAGCTTGTCCACCGGAACCAGGCGAACGGCCGCAGAGTTGATGCAATAGCGGAGGCCGGTCGGCTTCGGTCCATCATCGAAGAGGTGACCCAGGTGCGACCCGCCAGCCTTCGAGCGCACCTCGGTACGAACGGTGCCAAAGCTGTGATCGGTGCGATCAACCACCCGCCCGGGCTCGACGGGGCGGGTGAAGCTGGGCCACCCGGTTCCCGAGTCGAACTTGTCCGTCGAGCTGAAGAGAGGTTCGCCGGTGGCGACGTCGACGTACAGACCGGGGGTGTGGTTGTTCCAGTAGTCGTTCTGGAAGGCACGCTCGGTCTCCGCCTTCTGGGTGACGTCGTACTGCATGGGCGTCAGCGAACGACGGAGAACGGCGTCAGCCGGTTTTGTATAGGTCCGCTTGGACAGAACGGCTGACCGCAAACCCTGCGGCTGCGGGTCGCGACCACCTTCGGCAGCGACGCTGCTCTTACATCCGGCCAGGCCGGCCAGCATGATGAGCAGGAGCGACCCGTTGGTCATCGCGCGGCCTGGCGGTGGCCTGACGTTTTCGCTGCTCATCTCCAGTTCCTGTCGCGTCATGATGGGAATTCTACGCCGGCCAACCGCGGCGGTTACGATCCCCACCAGGTTCCCGGATACCGTCGGCGCGGAGCCGAGGCGGGCCCGAGTTCCCCAGCGCCGTCAGTTCCCTGGTTCGTAGTTGAGGTTCGGCCCCAGCCAACGCTCCACCTCGGCGACCGAGAGACGCTTGCGCACGGCATAGTCCGCCACCTGATCGCGATCGATCTTGCCGAGCGAGAAATAGCGGGACTGGGGATGCGCGAAGTAGAGCCCGCTGACGCTGGACCCCGGCCACATGGCGAACGATTCCGTCAGCAGCATGCCGGTGTTCTTTTCGACGTCCAGAAGGCGCCACAGCGTCCCCTTCTCCGTGTGGTCCGGGCAGGCCGGATAGCCGGCCGCCGGCCTGATCCCGCGGTACTCCTCGCGAATGAGGCGTTCGTGGCTGAGATCTTCCAGGTGGCCGTATCCCCATTCGTCGCGAACGCGTTTGTGCAGATACTCGGCAAAGGCCTCCGCCAGGCGATCGGCCAGCGCCTCGGCCATGATGGCGTTGTAATCGTCGTGCGCGGCGCGAAAACGATCGCACAAGGCTTTCAGACCGATGCCCGTCGTCACGGCAAAGCCACCAATGTGGTCGCGCAGGTCTGAATCAGGGGGAGCAATGAAATCTCCCAGGCAAAGGGCGGGCTCCCCTGACTCCTTCATCGTTTGCTGGCGAAGAAAGTGGAACCGCTCCAGCACGCCGGTGCGGCTGGCGTCGGTGTACAGGTCGACATCGTCGCCGACGCGGTTCGCTGGAAAGAGTCCATAGACCCCGCGAGCGGTGAGCGCCTTGTCGGCGACGATCCTGTCCAGCAATAAATTGCCTTCAGCGAAGATCATCCGAGCCTGTTCGCCGTACTTCTCGTGCTCGAGGATCCGCGGGTAGATGCCCTTCAGCTCCCACGTATGGAAGAAGGGCGTCCAGTCGATGTACTCGCGCAAGGTGGCCAGAGGCACATCGTCCAGAACGCGCACCCCGGTAAAGCTGGGCACCGGCACATCCTCGGCCCGCCATTGGATCGGCGCACCGTGGGCCCGCGCCGTCGCCAGGGGCACCAGCTTGTGTCGCGGCGTCGCGTGCGCCTTGCGCAGCTGGTCATAGTCCGCCCGGTGCTGCGCCACGAAGGCCGGCTTGCCTTCTTCGCTGAGCAGGCTGGTCGTCACCGGCACGGCGCGGCTGGCGTCCAGCACGTGCACCGTCGGCTCGCTATAATGCGGCGCGATCTTGATGGCGGTGTGGGCCCGGCTGGTGGTGGCGCCGCCGATCAGCAACGGCACCTTGAAGCCCTGGCGTTCCATCTCGCGCGCCACGTGGGCCATCTCGTCTAGTGACGGCGTGATCAGACCGGACAGACCGATCAGATCGGCCTTTTCAGCCCTGGCGCGTTCGAGAATCTTCTCGCACGGCACCATGACGCCCATGTCGATGACCTGATAGTTGTTGCAAGCGAGAACGACGCCCACGATGTTCTTGCCGATGTCGTGAACGTCGCCTTTGACGGTGGCCAGGACGACCTTCCCCTGCGTCTTGACCGCGCGTCCGGCGGCAGCGTTGGCCGCCTTCTCGGCCTCCATGAACGGCGTCAGATAGGCGACGGCCTTCTTCATGACCCGCGCCGACTTGACCACCTGGGGCAGAAACATCTTGCCGGCACCGAACAGATCGCCGACCACACCCATGCCGTCCATCAACGGCCCCTCGATGACGGACAGCGGCCGGCCCAGCTTGGCGCGCGCCTCTTCTGTATCGGCGTCGATATACGTCTCGATGCCTTTGACCAGGGCGTGTGACAGGCGCGCCTCGACCGGGGCCTTGCGCCACTCCTCGTCCTTCTGTTGCTTCTGTTGCTTCTGTTTCTCGTCGAGCGTGGCGCCGCTGTCGGCGGCCTTCAATCGCTCGCCGTAGTCGACCAGGCGTTCGGTGGCGTCGGGCCGCCGGTTCAGCAGGACATCCTCGACCAGATCGCGCAGCTCTGTCGGGATCTCTTCGTACACCTCCAGCATCCCAGCGTTGACGATGCCCATGTCCATGCCGGCCTGGATGGCGTGGTACAGGAAGGCGGCGTGCATGGCCTCGCGGACGCGGTTGTTTCCGCGAAAGCTGAAGGAGATGTTCGACACGCCGCCGCTCACCTTGGCGTGCGG
>JAXDMH010000202.1:0-2612 GCA_034666225.1 Myxococcales bacterium | reverse complement strand
CGAAGGCGTCGCCGCGCCGGTAGATCTCGTAGGTGCGTCCTTCAAAGGTCAGGACATCGGAGGGAACACCTTCGCGCGGCTGCAGCGCGCGCTCGACGACGGGCTGACCGTCGGCGGTCACGTCCGCGGCGCGTTCCGGCTGCACGCGCACGCGCACCACGTCGCCTTCCAGGTTTGCCACGCCGAAGGGCAGCGCATTGTCCCCCGGGTCCAGCAAGATGCGATCGACCAGCGTCAACCAGCCGTCGGACGTGCGCAGGCGGTGCTCGCGGGCGGCGCGCCAGGCTTCGATCGTCTTGACGTGTTCGGTGGTGTCCATCGCGCGCGAGCATAGCGCCTGATTGTCCTCGTCGGCGCGGAATGCGGGGCTACAATAGCGACCGGATTCGCGCCGGATGATTCACCTTTGCTACGCCAACCAGACCGAAGCGCTGCTGGAGGCGCTGAACGAACGGCTGGCGGCGGCGCGCGCCCAGCCGTCGGCGTCGTTGTTTGAACCGACGCATCTGGTGATCCCCAACCGCCACGTCGAGACGTACGTGAAGCTGGGCGTGGCCCGGGCGCTGGGTGTGGCGGCGAATATCCAGACCCGTTTTCTGCGCGGGTTCCTGGCCGACATCGCCCGCCAGAACGTGGGCGGTGGTGATGTCGAGATCATCGATCGGCGGCAGATCCAGGGCGAGATCTTGGCGCTGCTGCACGACGATCGGTTCCTGGCCTCGCGCGACCTGGCCCCGGTGCGCGACTACCTGACCGCCGCCGGCACCGTCGCCGACGCCGTCGACCTGCGTCGCTATCAGATGTCGGCGCAGCTGGCGGCGCTGTTCGACGATTACGCTTTTTCCCGCCCCGAGATGCTGCACGCCTGGCGCGAAGGGCGGCTGGCAGAAGGGCCTGACCTGGTGATGCAACGCTGGCAGCGCGAGCTGTGGCTGGCCATTTTTGGCCGCGGCGGCACCCTGCCCACGCGCAGCCGCCGCGACGGCCGACCGCGCCTGACGCTGGCCGCGCTGTTCGACGAGCCGTCCGCTGAACCCCTGCGCCTGCCGCCGGCGGTGCACGTATTCGGGATCTCGTACGTTGCCCGGCTGTACCGGCGCATCTTCAGCGCCCTGGCCCAGTCGACGGAGCTGCACATCTATACGCTGAACCCTTGCCGGGAGTTCTGGGAGGACCTGGAGATCGCCGCGCGCAAACCGCGCGGCGGCGCCAACCGGCGAAAGTTTCCACCGCGACGCTCGCCCGAACAGCTGACGCTGGGCGTGGGGGGCGCTGGCGAGGAACGCGCGGGCCCTGACGACGACGTCGACGAAAACCCTCTGCTGACGCTGTGGGGACGGCCGGGGCGCGACAACATCAAGCTGCTCAATCAACTGTCGGACTGCAACTTCGAGGCGCGCTTTCGTGATCCGCTGGCGGCGACCAGCGCAGCCGCGATCAGCGCGACGATGCCCGGCGCGGCGCCGCCCACGGTCCTGCGCCAGGTACAGAAAGACGTGCTGGATCGTGTCCCGGCGCGAACGGGAACCGATCGGCTGGCCTTGCGCGACGACGGCGTGACGATCTTCGCCTGTCCTGACCCGCGCCGCGAGCTGGAGACCATCGCCTCGGAGATCTGGCGCCTGGTGCGCGCCGGGGATCAGACGACCGATGCTGAAACACCGGGCGAAGCGCGGCCGCTGGCCTTCAACGACATCGCCGTCCTGGTGCCAGGACCGAACGCGGCGGCGCGCCTGGCCCTGGCCAGCGCGGTCTTCGAGGAGGCGTCCCAGCTTCCGCACAGCGTGGCCGACCTGCCCATGGACGCCGACAGCCGGGTGGCCGAGGCCATCGAGCTGCTGCTGGCGTTGCCGCTGGGTCCGCTCGGTCGTCAGGATCTCTTGCGTCTGGCCATGCACCCGGTGGTGGCGGGGCGGTTTCCAGGCGTCGATGCCCGCGCCTGGCTGGAGCTGTGCGACGACCTGGGCATCGTGCACGGCGCCGATCGCCAGGACCACGCCGGCATGTACATCGATCGCGATGTTTACAACTGGGATCAGGGGCTGCGCCGGCTGGCCCTGGGGGCTTTCATGAGCGGCCCGCGCAGCGGCGAGCAGCGCCTGTTCGACACCGGCGCCGATCGCTATCTGCCCCAGGAGCTGTCGACGCAGGCGCAGGAGAGCGCCACGCGATTTTCGCTGCTGGTGCGATCGCTGCTGGCCGACGCGCGCCACGCCCGCACGGCGCGGCTGACGCTGCCCGACTGGATGGCGTTCTTGCGCGCGGCCATCGCGCGGTCCATCACGGCGCGCGACCCCGCCGACCAGGCGGCGTTGATGCGTTGCCTGGCCGAGCTGCAGCCGCTGGAGGAGATGACGACGCCCGACCTGCTGGTCGGTTATCGCGTGGCCTGCGAGCTGGCGCGGTCGGCGCTGGACGGGCTGACGGCGCGGCGCGGGCAGTCGCTGGCGGACGGTGTGACCGTCTCGTCATTTCTGCCCATGCGGGCGGTGCCGTTTCGGGCCATCTTCATCGCCGGCCTGGGCGAAGGGCAATTTCCGGCGGCCGAGCGCACGGCGCCCCTGGATCTGCGGGCGCAGGCGCCCAAGCCCGGCGACGTCAGCGCGCGTGAG
>JAXDMH010000201.1:0-3095 GCA_034666225.1 Myxococcales bacterium | reverse complement strand
TCGCCGTCCTTCTGCACCAGCAGCGGATCGGTCTCGATGTCCGGGATGACGCCCACGCCCTGGATCGAGATGTCGCCCGGGGTCAGGTACTGCGCGGTGGTCAGCTTCAGCCCCAGCTTGTCGTCGTCGGATTTGTCGCCGAACGAGATCGGCGACGGGATATCGAACAAAACCTGCACCGATCCCTTGCCGAAGGTTCCCTCGCCGATCACCACGCCCCGGTCCAGGTTCTTCATGGCGCCCGAGACGATCTCCGACGCGCTGGCGGAGTTCTGATTGACCAGCACGGCCACCGGCACCTTCGGTTCGCGGTCGCTCTTGGTGGCGGTCTCGTCCTTGAGGTGCGCGCCGCCGGCGCCGACCATCGACACCAGCGTGCCTGAATCGATGAACGCGTCGGCCACCTTCTGGGCCTGCTCGTAAAGACCGCCCGGGTTGCCCCGCAGGTCCATGATGATCCCCTTGACCTTCTCCTTCTCGAACATGGCCAGGGCGTCGCTGAGATCGCTGGCGCTGTTGGCGGAGAAGTGCTGCAGGTGGAAATAGCCGATCTTGGCCGCCGGCTGATTCCCCACCGCCGGGGTCAACATCACGCGCGCCGGCGGATCGATCGAGGGCGGGCGAATGAAGGCGCGGGTGATGGTGAACTTCTTGGTCCCGGGGGCGGTGTCTCGTTCCACGTAGACGTCGACGTTGGTGTCGACGTCGCCGCGCAACCGCTCGACCGCCTCGTTCAACGTCATGTTGACCGTGGATTCATTGTTGATACGGACGATGTGGTCCTTGGCCTTGATCCCGACCCGGATGGCGGGCGTATCCGGCATCGGCCGCTTGACGGTGATGCGGTTCTTCTTGTCCATCTCGATGACGATGCCCAGGCCTCCGAACTTGCCCTGAGTCTGCGTCCGCATGTCCTTGTACGTCTCGACGTCCAGCAGGACCGAGTGCGGATCCAGCGTCTGCAGCATGCCGTTGGTGGCGGCCATCTCGATCTCGACCAGGCGGCGCGCTTCTTCCTTTTCAGGGACAGGCTGCAGGTTGGGCTGCACGAAACGGAAGATGTCCTGCAGCGTGGTGCGCAGGCTCCAGGGCGCGTCCACCTTTTCAATCGAGAAGCTGCGCTGCTGGCCGTTGACCTTGACGGTGACCTGTTTGGGGTCGCGCTCTGGCCAGCGGTCGATCAGGATTTCCGGGACGTCGCGCTGGACGAAATCCAGGGCGCCCACCAGCATGCGGCGCGGGTCCAGGCGGTTCTTGTCGAAGTAATTTTCGCGGACGAAGAACAGAGTCTTCGAGAAAATCGGCAGTTGCGACAGATCGTATTTGCCGGCGGCGCTGCGGACAGCCGCCCGCAAGGTGTTGTCCGCGCCGACGCGAATGCCATCGCCCCCATGACGGATGGTCAGAACCAGGGCCGCGCTGCATGCGACCGTGAATGCCAAGATCTTGCTGAACCGGCGCATACGCGACTCCGAGTGAGAAGGGGAGGCGCCCCCTGGGGAGGCGCCTTGTGCGGGCAGGTGGGATGGATCGCCGGATGAATTACCGGATGAATCACCGGATGGATCAGGTGACGGGTCGTCGAGGAGATCCATGGAACCTTTCAATCATAGCCAGCCAGACGCCGACGCGCACTGAGTAATCCGTATCGCTGCGCGCGGCATGAACGTTATCGGACAAAGGCCCCATCGGTTGGGTATACTCTCCCGCCTCCCATGGCTTCGAGGAGCAAACGCGCGGCACAACGTGACCGGCAGCGTGACGAGCCGCCGCCCGCCGCTGCTGGCGAGCAGCCTGAGGAAAGCGACGACGAACTGGAAGGCGCCGAGCCGGCCGCCGACGAGCTCGCCGCTTTTGCCGCCACGCCGGAAGCTCTGGCTGGGCTGACGCCGGAAAACGACGCGGGCGAGGCCGGCGAGGCCCGTTCCACGGCGATCGATTTCGACACCGCCGAACCGAAGCCCGCAGCGGGCCGTTCCCCGCTGATGAGCTCGTCCGCCCTGGTGTCGTATCTGCAAGAGCTGCGCGAACATCCTCTTTTGGACCGCGAGGAAGAACACACGCTGGCGGTCAAATATGCCAAGACCCACGACGATGCAGCGGCCCAGCGTCTGATCACGGCCAATCTGCGCCTGGTGGTCAAGATCTCCCAGGAGTATCGGCGTGCCCACAAAAACCTTTTGGATCTGATTCAGGAAGGGAACATCGGCCTCATCCAGGCGGTACAGAAATACGACCCCTATCGCGGGGTCAAGCTGTCGTCGTACGCCGCCTGGTGGATCCGCGCCTACATCCTGAAGTTCATCCTGGCCAACTGGCGCATCGTCAAGATCGGGACCACGCAGGCCCAGCGCAAGCTGTTCTTCAACCTGCGCAAGGAGCGCGAGAAGCTGGAGAAGGCGGGGCTGGAGGTGGAGGCGCGCCACCTGGCGGCGGCGCTGGACGTCACCGAGCAGGACGTCGTCGATATGGAGCGGCGGCTGGGGTCGTCGGAGACGTCGCTGGACTCTCCGGTGCGCGGCGACGAAGGATCCGAGCGTTCGCAGGGCGATTTCGTGCCGGCGGCGGCGGCGGTGCAGCCCGATGTCCAGGCGGAGGTGGGCGAGTTTCAGGAGCTGCTGCGCCAGAAGCTGAGCCTTTTCAGCGAACGACTGCGCGACCGCGAGCTGGACATCTTTCGCGAGCGGCTGCTCAGCGACACGCCGGCGACCCTGCAAGAGATCGGGGAAAAATACGGCGTCAGCCGGGAACGGGCCCGCCAGATCGAGGAGCGGCTGAAGAAGAAGCTGCGCAATTTTCTGCAGGCCGAGCTCGGCGACGCGGTCGAGATCAGCGGCCTGGGCTGACGGCTGACGTTGGTGACCGGCACGCTTTTCGTTGTGGCCACGCCGCTGGGCAACCGGCTTGATCTCACGCCGCGCGCGGCGGACTTGCTGCGCACGGCCCCCGTGATCGCCGCCGAGGACACGCGGACGGCGCGCCGGCTGCTGGCCGAGCTGGGCGTGGCGGTGGGCGAGCGACGACTGATCTCCTGTTTCGACGCCAATGAATCGGGGCGGGCGTCGGAGCTGGCGGCGGCGCTGGCGCAGGGGAGC
>JAXDMH010000200.1:0-8578 GCA_034666225.1 Myxococcales bacterium | reverse complement strand
TCGGCGCGCTTGATGATGATGAACTCGACGCGGCGGTTCTTGCTCCAGCAGTCTTCGTTGTGTTGCGTGCAGACGGGCTTGGTTTCGCCGTAGCCGTGGTTGCGCAGGCGGCTCGGCTCGACGCCGCGTTCGACCAGGGCTTTCTTCACCGACGCTGTTCGCCCTTCGGTCAGCTCCAGGTTGTGTTCGTCATTGCCGCGCTCGTCGGCGTGGCCCTGCACTTCCAGCAGCAACAACTGCGGGTTGCCCTTGATCGTTGCGGCGATGGCATCCAGCAGCGGGAACGAGACCGGCTTGATGTCGGTCTTGTCGGTCTCGAAGTAGATCTTGTCCAGGATCTCCAGCTTGCCTCGGCGCACGATGACCCGTCCCTTGTCCGGGCAGCCGTCGTCGTCCTCAAAGCCGTTGTAGGTCTCCGGCTCGTTGGGGCACTTGTCGTTGACGTCCAGGATGCGGTCCTTGTCGTTGTCCGGATCCGGGCAGCCGTCCTGGTCCTCGAAGCCGTCTTTGTCTTCGGGATCGTTCGGGCACAGATCGTTGACGTCCAGGATGCCGTCCTTGTCGTTGTCCGGATCGGGGCAGCCGTCTTCGTCCTCGAAGCCGTCCTTGTCCTCCGGATCGTCGGGGCACTTGTCGACGTCGTCGGGAATGCCGTCGCCGTCGCGATCGAACGTCGTCGAATCGGGGCAGCCGTCCTCGTCCTGATACCCGTTCTTGGTCTCGGGTTCGTTGGGGCACTTGTCGTCGACGTCCAGGATGCCGTCGTGATCGTTGTCAGGCTCGGGGCAGCCGTCCTCGTCTTCGAAGTCGTCAAAGTCTTCCGGATCGTCGGGACACTTGTCCACGTCGTCCTTGTATCCGTCGCCGTCGCGATCGCCGATCGACGGTTCGAAGATGAAGCCGATGAAGGCCCGCGGCGCGCCGCCGCCGTAGCCATTGGCCAGGCGCCAGCCGCCGCCCACCTCGAAGAACGAGTTGCGCGCCAGGTACAGCTTGATGCCGGCGATGGCCTCGGCGCCCGGCGCCAGGTTGCTCTGCGTGCCGTCGGCGGCGATCTTCTTCGAGCCGAGGCCGTAGAACCCATAGACCTCGCCCACGATGTCGAACTTCTGCGGGACGATGCCGTACGAAATGCCCAGGCCGCCGACGACCTCTTGCTTTGCCAGCACCCCTTGGCGGGTGTTGGTCATGGCCACCGCGCCGGGCGTGAACGTCCGCGCCGACGTGTACATGGCGCCGTCGTCGACGAACGTGGTGTTCTTGCGCAGGCGCATCCCGCCGTTGAGGGCGACGCGGAAACGGCCGAGGTAACCGACCTCGCTGTCGGCGACGACGGTCGGCTGGAAGGTGAGATTTCCTTCGCCCATGAAGGCGTTCTTGTCGCCGGTGGGCAGAACCACGCTGGGGATCAGGGCCAGGCCGAAACCGCCGCGCGTGGCGTTGAGCAGCCGAATCTTCGGGTGCAGCGTGATGTCACCCAGCCCCTGCCGGGTGAACGCGTAGTCGCTGGTGGGGGTGGTGCCGTTGCCGGGATCCGTCGGATCACCCTTTCCGGACAGCACGGTCAGCGGAATGACGATTCCCAGCTCCAGGCCGAAATGCCCGGGCTTGGTAAAGCCGATCGCGCCCTGGAACGACGGCGTGATCAGATTGGTCACGGTGAAGCTGTTCTTCTGGGCGGGGGTGCCCAGGGACATGTCGCCCTCGAAACGCAGCGGCTTGCGCGCGTACGTCGTCACCAGGCCGAAGGAAAAATCCCACTGGCCCAGGACGCCCGATGAATTGAGGGTGATGAAGCCCTTCGAATCCATGGCTGGACGAAAGATCTGCAGGTCCAGCGGCGCGCTCTTGATTTGCGCTTGCGCGGCCGGGGCCAGGCCTAGCAGCGACAATAAAAGGATCGGCAGCGAGACGATCAACGAGCGTGTGCGGCCGGGGCGAACCGACATCGAGACCTCCGTGAGAGCCTGAGAGAGCGCAAGTCGTTGAAAGCTCCGGCCAAAGTGGACGGAAAAATCGAGGGCCATTTATATCAGCGTCGAGATCAACGTCAAAGCAGTATCCTGGCCGCCGTGATTCTCTGTGGGAGTTCTCTGCGTCCGCCCAGCGACCGGGGCACCGACCCGATCGTGCGGTTGGCGTCGGAGGCGGGCTTTGCCGGCATCGGTATCGGCCGCGGCTGTTTTCTGCCCACCGCCAGTGCGCTTTTGGCGTCGGCGCTGCGGGCGGGCCTGGGCCCGGGGGTCCTGGCCGCGCCGCTGGGCGAGCAGCCGCTGCCTCTGGGAAAGCGTCACCCGCGCCTGGGCGCCGAGACGCCCGATGAACGCGCCGCCGCCATCGCGCTGACCGTACGCAGCCTGGAGCTGGCGGGCGGGGTGGGGATGTCGGCGGTGGCTCTGGACTTCGGCCCGGTCGCCTTGCACTCGCCCATGGCTCCGGTGGCCCGCCGGTTCGCCAGCCGTGAGCTTGAAGAGGACGACCTGGACGAAGGGCCGCTGGGGGCGGCGCTGCGCGAGCGCCGCCGCCTGGGCAACGCGCTCCTCGACGCCTGCCGCTGGTCGCTGGAGGCCTTGCTGCCGCACGCCGAGCGCCGCGGGTTGGGGCTGGCCATGGAGCTGGGCCCCACACCGTGGGGCGTGCCCAGCCCGCGGGAGGCGATGGAGCTCATCGCGCTGTTCGGGGGGGCCGCCATTGGCGTCGCTTTCGATCCGGCCAAGCTGATGGTGATGCGGGCGCTGGGTCTGCCCCTCAGCGACGAGCGCGTGGCGGCGCTGCGAAAGATGGCGACGGTGGTGGTGGAAAACGACGCGGTGGGCGTCGACGTAGGTTATCTGCCCGGCCTGGGCGAGCGCGACGACGATCTGGCCGGCGGAGGCGACGGATTCGCCAGGAACATCCCCGTCATCGTGGTCGGTCCGCCCGACGCCACCGACGAGGAGGCGGCCGCCGCGGCGGCGCTGGTGCGCCGTCGTTACGAGTGAGCGGGGTTGACGCCCGAGAGGATGCCGCTCAGTTCCTTGGCGATGCCAGACTTGATGGCGCCCGCCAGCGGCGTCAGCAGGAATCCCAGGTTGAGATCGATGTGCACGCGGGCCGGCTCGATGGCCAGGTGCGCGTCCAGGCCCTTGCGCGAGACCACCAGCTCGTGCTCGCCCTTCCAGGTGCAGGTGGCGCCGTATTCGTTCTCCAGCTTGGGCGTGGCCCGGGCGATGCGGGCGCGCGCTTCTTCGGGGGACAGCGCGTGTGGAACATCAACTTCGAATTTGGGCATCGACGTTGTCTAGCTATAACTGCCGCCCGTGTCCAGTGCGACGCTCGCTTCGCTCGCTGCGCGAAAGGGGCCTGCTGGCCCCTCTCGCGGGCTCTCCCCGGCGCTTCTCGCAAGGTGGGCCGGCCGGGCAGAGCCCGGCCTCCTGGACGGGAATAGCGGCCACCTAGGCAGGCGGTGGGGCGGCTACCCCGGTCGGCGTCGCGGGGTCGAACGTCAAGCGGGAGACCTCGAACTGGTTCATGCACAGGCGGATCAGGGTCCCTTCGCCGGACAGCAGCGGTTCGCGCTGCAGCAGGTGATAGGTGCGCAGGCCGTCGCGCGTGGGCGGCTCGCCGTGGGCCTTCTTGCCGGGGATGCCGCTGACCACGATGATCTTCTCTCCGGGCTGCAGCATGAAGCCGGGATCGATCATCCCCAGCAGCGAACCGCGCTTGCCTTTGCGCGTGGCAATGACCTGCAAGCCGCCCGTGCTGATGGACGTCGCCCCGGTGTTTTCCAGGACGAACCACTCCTCGTTGATTTTTTTGCGGTCGGGGGCGGGATGCGCTTCGCGAAAGACAAGAGCCATGGTGTTGGTCAGACCTCCAGAATTTCTGCTTCTTTTTTGGTGACGATCTCGTCGATCTTGGTCACCGATTTGTCCGTGGTGTCCTGCACCGTCTTGAGACCGCGACGCTCGTCGTCCTCGGTGATGGTGCCGTCCTTGAGAAATTCCTTCAGCATCTCGTTGGCGTCGCGGCGCGCGCCGCGCAGGGCCACCTTGGCCTCCTCGGCCATCTTCTTGACCACCTTGACCAGCTCCTGGCGGCGCTCTTGCGTCAGCGCCGGCGACGGCAACCGCACCAGCTCGCCGTCGGACTGCGGGTTCAAACCCAGCTGGGCGGCGCGGATCGCTTTTTCGATCTCCGGGATCAGCGACCGCTCCCACGGCTTGATGGTGATGAGGCGTGCGTCCGCCACGTTCAGCGAGGCCACCTGGTTCAGCGGCGTGGGCGTGCCGTAATAATCGACCCGCACCCCGTCGAGAATGCCCAGGTTGGCGCGTCCCGTCCGCACCTTGGCCAGCTCGCGTTTGAAACCGTCGATTGCCTTATCCAGATCGCCCTGCAGGCTCTTGATTACGTCGTTGAGCATCGGTCTCCTCCCGTCGGCGCGAGAACAATAACACGGCCCAGGTGGCTTATTCGCGCGCTTGCCGGCGGTCTTCGACCACCATGGTTCCCAGCGGTTCGCCCAGCAAGACGCGCCGGATGTTTCCAGGGTGGGTCATGTTGAAGACCAGAATGGGCAGGTTGTTGTCCCGGCAAAGCGAGATGGCCGTCGAATCCATCACGCCCAGGTTGCGGTTCAGGACGTCCAGGTATGACAGCCGGCGAAACATGCGGGCGTCCTTGTGCTTGACCGGATCCTTGTCGTAGACGCCGTCGACCTTGGTCGCCTTCATGACGATGTCGGCGCCGATCTCCATGGCCCGCAACGACGCCGCCGTGTCGGTCGTGAAGAACGGGTTGCCGGTGCCGGCGGCGAAGATGACAAAGCGCCCTTTTTCCAGGTGACGGATGGCCCGCCGGCGGATGTACGGTTCGGCCAGACGTTCCATCTCGATCGCGGACAGCACGCGCGTGTGCGAGCCGCGCGATTCAAGCGCGTCCTGCAGGGCCAGCGAATTGATCACCGTGGCCAGCATGCCCATGTAGTCGGCGTGGGCCCGATCCATCCCACGCGAGCTGGCGGCGATGCCGCGGAAGATGTTGCCGCCACCGATGACCAGGGCGATCTCGACGCCCAGGCTGTGCACGTCGATCAGCTCGTCGGCGATCTGGGCCAGCGTGGCGGCATCGATGCCGAAGTTGCCGGGACCCATCAGGGCCTCACCCGACAGCTTCAGCAGGATGCGCCGGTATTTCACCCCCGGCGCCAGGGGGAGTTTTTCGTCGGTGACCGTCGGTTCAGCGGTGGTGGCCGGGCTGGGCAGCGCCCCGGCGGCGCCGGTGCGGGTGATCTCCGGCGCGGCCGTCGACGTCACAGGGGTCTTGCTTCGGTTGTTGCCCTTGCCCTTGATGGTGGCCATCGCCGTGCCTGCTGGCTTCAGGCCTGGCCCGACTGTTTCTTGACCTCGCTGACGAAATCGTCGGCGCGCTTCTCCAGCCCTTCACCCACCTCGAAGCGCATGAAGCGACGGACGCGCACGTTCTCGCCGGTCTTGGCCACCAGATCGGTCTGCAGCGTGCGGATGTCCTTCTTGCCTTCCGGATCCTTCACCCAGATCTGATCCATGAGACAGATCTCCTTGGCCCACTTGGCCATCTGTCCCTCGATGATCTTGGGAATCACCGCGTCCGGCTTGCCCGACTTCTTGGCCAGCTCCTGGCGAATGCCCCGTTCTTTCTCCAGCACATCAGCCGGAATCTCTTCCTGCGACAGGTACTGCGGGCTCATGGCCGCCACTTGCATGGCCACCTCGCGGGCGAACTGCTGAAAGTCCGGATTGCGCGCCACGAAGTCCGTCTCGCAGTTGACCTCGACCAGCACGCCGATGCGCGTGCCGTGCAGGTAACTGACCACGGTTCCCTCGGAAGCGATGCGCGTGGCCTTCTTGGCCGCCGACGCGATCCCTTTCTTGCGCAGGTACTCGATGGCCTTCTCCACGTCGGCGTCGCATTCGCTGAGCGCCTTCTTGCAATCCGCCATCCCCGCGCCAGTCCTCTCGCGCAGGTCCTTGATCATCTGTGCACTGATATCAGCCATGACACTAACCGTTCCTTTCAAACAAAGCCTTCGAACAAAACGCGCTCGCCGTCTCCGGCGACTGAAATGATTTAACGACGGGAGCGCGGGCTTTGCCCGCGCGGCTCACCTTGCGAGAAGCGCTGGGACCCGCCCGCGAGAGGGGCCAGCAGGCCCCTTTCGCGCTACGAACGTTCCGGATCCTCCGGCGTCGCGGCTGCCTCAGGCACCGGCAGATCCGTACGCCGACGCGACACCACCTCGACGCGCGGCCCTTCGCCGCCCGACGAGACGCGGATGGTCTGCGGCTCGTCGTTGCCGCCGTCGCCGCGGCCGCGCTGCTGGCTGGCCCGCTCGCGGCCGACCTTCTGGCCCAGCAGACAGGCCTCGGCGATCTTGCCGGCGAACAGCTTCAGCGATCGGATGGCGTCGTCGTTGCCCGGGATCGGGTAGTCAATCAGATCCGGATCGCAGTTGGTGTCGACCACCGCCACGATCGGGATCTCCAGCTTGCGCGCCTCGGTGACGGCGATGTGCTCCTTGACCACGTCGACGATGAACACCGCGCCCGGCAGCTCGGTCATGCTCTTGATGCCGCCCAGCGCTTTTTCCAGCTTCTCGCGCTCGCGAGTGATGCCCAGAACTTCCTTCTTGGTCATCCGTTCGAACGTGCCGTCGGTCGACATCTTCTCGATGGCGTGCAGGCGATCGATCGATCCCTTCACGGTATGAAAATTGGTCAGCGTCCCGCCCAGCCAGCGGTTGGTGACGCAGAACTGACCGGCGCGCGTCGCCTCGTCGCGGATGACGTCCTGGGCCTGCTTCTTGGTGCCGACGAACAGCACCGAGCGACCGCCGGCGACGTTCGAGACCAGAAAGTTGAAGGCGCGCTTGAAGGCGCGGACCGTCTGCTGCAGGTCAATGATGTGGATGCCGTTGCGGGCGCCGAAGATGAACGACTTCATCTTGGGGTTCCAGCGCTTGGTCTGGTGACCAAAGTGAACGCCTGCTTCCATCATCTCGCGGATGGTGATGGGGGCGTCCGGGGACGGCTGGGCCGGTTCAAACGGGGCTGCGGACGAGCTTTCGGTTTCGGTCGTGGTTTCCATGGGACCCCTTCGCGTTGGTTTCCTCCGTCCGCTTCAACGGCGATCGAAACCCGGGGCAAGCCCGGGCACGCGCGATCGCCTCGGCAGACGTGTGTGGTGTTAAAGAGGGTGCGTTTTCTACCACATTTTCAACACCCCGGGCCCCAAAAGACGCGGCCTTTGGGCTTTGGGGGTTGCAAAAACCGCGGAACAGGAGTTGCACCAGGCCTGCCAGATCTATAGAAGGAGCCACGATGTCTGTCACCACCGCTGCAAAGAAAGCTGAAATTCGCCCCGCGACCGGCAAGCTGGGGATCTTGCTCCCCGGCATGGGCGCCGTCGCCACGACCTTCATGGCCGGCGTGGAAGCCATCCGCCGCGGGATCTCCAAGCCGATCGGCTCGCTGACCCAGATGGGGACCATACGCCTCGGCAAGCGCACCGACAACCGCACACCGCTGTTGCACGAGTTCGTGCCGCTGTCGCGCCTGGAGGACATTGTCTTCGGCGGCTGGGATCTGTTCCCCGACAACGCCTATCAAGCGGCCGTCAAGGCCGGCGTGCTGTCGAAGGAGCACCTGGACGAGCTGAAGGATTTTCTGTCGACCATCAAGCCGATGACGTCGGTCTTCGATCAGGAGTACGTCAAGAAGCTGACCGCCACGCACTTCAAGAAGGGCAAGTCCAAGGCCGACCTGGCCGAGCAGGTCATGGACGACATCAAGAACTTCAAGAAGCAGAACAACTGCGAGCGGCTGGTGATGGTGTGGTGCGGCTCGACCGAGGTCTATCGCAGCGCGGGCGCCGTCCACGCTACGCTGGAAGCCTTCGAGAAGGGGTTGGCGTCGAGCGATCCGGAGATCGCCCCCTCGCAGGTCTATGCGTACGCGGCCCTGAAGTGCGGCGTGCCCTATGCCAACGGCGCCCCGAACCTGACGGTTGATACGCCGGCCTTGATGGAGCTGGCCAAGAAGAACGGCGTGCCCGTCGGTGGCAAGGACTTCAAGACCGGCCAGACGATGATGAAGACCGTCCTGGCGCCGGCGTTCAAGGCGCGGCTCTTGGGCCTGGAAGGTTGGTATTCGACCAACATCCTCGGCAACCGCGACGGCGAGGTGCTGGACGATCCCGAGTCGTTCAAGAGCAAGGAGGTCTCAAAGCTGGGCGTGCTGGAGCACATCCTGCAGCCGCACCTTTATCCCGATCTCTACAAGGGCATGCATCACGTCGTGCGCATCAATTACTACCCGCCGCGCGGCGACAACAAAGAGGGCTGGGACAACATCGATATCTTCGGGTGGATGGGCTACAAGATGCAGATCAAGATCGACTTCCTCTGCAGGGATTCGATCCTCGCCGCGAAGATGACGCAGCGTGTTTTTGAGCTTCATCAATTGAATGAAGATGTCGTGCTCAGGGTAAAGCCCAGGCGCGCTCTGGGGGGATTTGAAGTAGAAGGAGAGCCATTCCTGCACGCCTTTCATTCCGGTTC
>JAXDMH010000199.1:0-3345 GCA_034666225.1 Myxococcales bacterium | reverse complement strand
GGCGGCGCGGCCTTCATCGCCGTGGGGATCGCCTACGGACTGGCGGCGCGCAGCGCGGCCGATGCCGTCAGCCAGCAGTACTCGGCGACCACCGAGAGCGACGGCAAGCGCGACGTGACGTTGCAGTGGATCGGATACGGCGTGGGCGGCGCCGCCCTGGTGACCGGGGCGCTGCTGTACTGGCACGGTATGACAGCGGCGGCGCCGTCGTCATCCGAGCGAACGGCCAGCCTGCGCGGCGGCGCGACGTTCGATCGGAACGGCGGCGCGCTGTTGCTGGAAGGTTCCTTCTGATGATGGCGCCCGGCTGGCAGTGGCGCGTCGCGCGCCCAGAGGTCTTCGTTTTTTTGTGCGCGCTGGCCGTCAGCGGCGCGACCTGCGGTTACAACCCGACCTTCAAAAGCGGCGTCACCAGATGCGCATCCAGCGGCCAGGCCTGTCCCGCCGGTTTCTCCTGCGATGTCGAGCGCGGCGTCTGCGTGACGGCCGACGGCGGTGCCGGCGACCTGCCCACCGATCACCCCTCCGACATCGCCGGCGGTGACGACGGCGGGGACAACGATACGCCGAACGGCAGCGGCGGCGGCTCCGGCACGGGCGGCGCTGCGACTGGCGGCACCTCCGGCAGCGGCGGCACGGGCAGCGGCGGCACACCGGGCAGCGGCGGCGCCACCACCGACGCCGGCGACGCGGGCGAGGTCGGTTGCTCCGCCGACATCGCGACGTCGCCCAGCAATTGCGGCGCCTGCGGTCACTCCTGCGGCGGCGGCATGTGCGATCACGGCGCCTGCCAGCCTTACGTCATCCCCGGCGTCCTCGCCACCAGCATTTCAGTCGACGCCTCTCGCCTCTACTTCACGAACAGCACCAAGGTTCTGGCCTGCCCCAAGACCGGGTGCGTGCTGCAGCCGACCCAGCTGGATGACATGGGCAGCGGCGGTTACGACACCTGGTCGGTGGTGGTCGCCAACGGCAGCCTCTTCTTCATGTCGGCGCCCACCCAGCCGGGGACCGAGCACGACGACCTGTTCATGTGTCCGCTGGCTGGCTGTCCGTCGCCGGCGCCCATCCTGGCCATGGCGCGTTTTGGGGTCACCTACCTGACCAATACGGGCAATGACGTCTACTGGTCCGATATCGACGGCACCAAGCTGACCTATCGCCGCGTCTGTCAGCCCAACGCCGGCGCCTGCGACGCGCCGGTGACGATCATCCCGGCCGGGGTCAATTGGCTGGGCGCCCGCAGCGACGAGTTCTATTTCGTCGACGCCCTCGGTTTGCAAAAGTGCCCCTACGCCGGCTGCCCCGGCTCTGTGCCAGCCGCCACCGGCGCGACGGTGCTGACCAGCCTGGTTCCCACCGGCGTCATCGTCTTCGGCAACCTCATCTATATGCAGTTCGGCGATGACATGCACACGCTGAGCGGCGCCATCCGCACCTGCACGCCCGGCGACTGCGACGCGCACGTTCCCAAGAACGTCATCGCCAACCGCGAGACCATCAGAGCTCTGAACGTCGACGCCAACGGCGTCTACTGGATGGAAGAGACCACGCTTTACTCGTGTCCGCTGACCGGCTGCCTGGGGGGAGCGAAGACATTGGCCACCGGGGTCACCCGGACCACCGCCAACAATGCGCGCAGCGCCCGGCCGATCGTCACCGACGACGCGTTCGTCTACTGGATCAACGACGACGCCGGCGTGGTGAAACGAATCGCCAAATAGCCAGTCGCATCTCAGGGGTGTTCTGTAGGTTTCGGTACTCCAAGATGCCCGTGTTGTACGTTTCACGGCCGAATCCCGCACCCAGGGCACGGGAAATACTGATGACAAACAGTTAAACTGTTCGACCGCAACCGCTGCGGGCAAGCTGTTTTGTTCGTCCCAAATAGAGCTGTCCCCCCCTAGGAGAGCACGATGCCGGATCCAATCGAGCCTTCGAAGAATGGCAATTCCATGACAACCGGGGTGGTGGATGGACCGCCGCGGGCAGGGATTCCTGAAAATGGTTCCGGAACCCACGCTGGCGATGCCGCCTGGTCCACCTTCGCCCGGGAACTGCTGGTGGCGATGTTGCGGTTCAAGGATGGTGACTTTGCCTCGCGCCTGCGTTCGGACACGGTCGGCGTCGAGGGGAAGATCGCCGACGCTTTCAACGACATCCTTTCCGTCAGCGCCCGCCGGACCGCCGAGACGACGCGTGTCTGCCGCGTGGTCGGCAAGGAAGGCAAGCTGAAGGAGCGCATGCGCGTCCCCGGCGCCGTGGGCGGCTGGGCCGACGAGATCAGCGCTCTCAATACCTTGATCGACGACCTGGTGTGGCCGACCACCGAGGTGACCCGCGCCGTCGGCGCCGTGGCCAAGGGCGACCTGTCGCAAGCGATGGCCCTGGACGTCGACGGCCGACCGCTGGAGGGCGAGTTCCTGCGCTCGGCCCAGCTGGTGAACAAGATGATCGACCAGCTCTCGGTGTTCGCGTCGGAGGTGACCCGCGTCGCCCGCGAGGTCGGCACCGAAGGCAAGCTGGGCGGCCAGGCGCAGGTCAAAGGCGTCTCCGGCGTGTGGAAGGATCTCACCGAGTCGGTCAACCAGATGGCCGGAAATCTCACCGCGCAGGTCCGCAACATCGCCGAGGTCACCATCGCCGTGGCCAGCGGCGACTTGTCCAAGAAGATCACCGTCGACGTGCGCGGCGAGATCCTGCAGCTGAAGGAGGCCATCAACACGATGGTCGATCAGCTGCGCGCCTTCGCGTCGGAGGTGACCCGCGTGGCCCGCGAGGTGGGCACGGAAGGCAAGCTGGGTGGCCAGGCCGTCGTCCCCGGCGTGGCCGGCACCTGGAAGGATCTCACCGACAACGTCAACGCCATGGCGTCCAATCGGACGGGGCAAGTGCGCAACATCGCCGAGGTCACCACCGCCGTGGCGCGCGGCGATCTGTCGCGAAAGATCACCGTCGACGTCAAGGGCGAGATCCTCGAACTGAAGAACACCATCAACACCATGGTCGATCAGCTGAACGGGTTCGCGTCGGAGGTCAGCCGCGTGGCGCGCGAGGTGGGCACGGAAGGCAAGCTGGGCGGGCAGGCCGAGGTCCCGGGCGTGGCCGGCACCTGGAAGGATCTGACCGACAACGTCAACTCGATGGCGTCCAATCTGACGAACCAGGTCCGCAACATCGCCGGCGTCACAACGGCGGTGGCCCGCGGCGATCTGTCGCGGAAGATCACCGTCGACGTGCGCGGCGAAATTCTGTTGCTCAAAGATACGCTCAATACAATGGTCGAGCAGCTTCGCTCGTTCGCCGCCGAAGTGACGCGCGTGGCGCGCGAGGTCGGCACCGAGG
>JAXDMH010000198.1:0-7143 GCA_034666225.1 Myxococcales bacterium | reverse complement strand
CAAGGCATCGTCAGAGGGCGATCTGGACGAGGCCCAGCGGACAGCCTGGATCCGCATGGCCTATGGCCAGGTGCTGGAAGCCCTGCCCGCGGAGAGCCCGTACAGGAGCGTGCTGCAGAAGTTCCTGGACGAGAACATCGCCGAGATGATCAAAGGCTGATCGTCGTCGGCGTTTTGCCGGCTGACCCAGCGTTACGGAAGCGACGCCGTCGTGCGGGTGTCGCTTTCGATCGGCTGCGCGGGGCCCAGGACTTCGGGCCCGCGGCCAAGCGATGTCTCCACGAAGGCCACCGCCGAACCCAGCGTTTCGTGCGGCATGTAAAGCATGTGTGCCGGCTGGCCGGGGTTTGTCACCAGGCCCACCGCATCGATGCCCGCGTGACGGGCCAGGTAGACCGAACGCGGCAGGTGCACCCCTTGGCTGCACACGATGGCGCTTTTCACTTTGAAGATGCGGGCCGCTCGCTCCATGGTGTCCAGCGTCCGAAAGCCTGCCGGATCGTCGACGATGGCGGCATCACTGACGCCCCTTTGCACCAGCCAGCGGTGCATGGCGGCGACCTCGTCGTATCCGTCCTCCGCTTGACGATTGCCCGATACAAGAATGACCTGGGTCTTGCCCATTCGGTAAAGCATCAGCGCCGCGTTCAAGCGTTGCGCCAGCATGTCGACGGGGACCCCGTTGATCACCATGTTCCCCGGCACAATGGTGATGGCCCGGGCGGGAACCGCGTCGACGCTTTGATAGATGAAAGGCTTCGCCTGTCGAAACACCACCAGGTTGGCCAACACCACGACCGCCGGCGTCGCCACCAAGACCCCCAGAACCCCGCAAATCACCAGCTGCGAAACTCGATTCCCGCGTCGAACAACCACCCCTCAGAAGTCGGCAGTTTCGACCACCGACTGAAGGCGGCCTTCGCGCGCTGGCGAACGCTAGGCCGGCTCTGCGCGGCGGGTGTTGGCGCGGGGGAGATAGACGGTGAAGGTGCTTCCCTCGCCCGGCGTGCTGTCGACGGAGATCTTGCCGCCCTGCGCTTCCACCAGCTCGCGGCAGATCCAAAGGCCAAGACGCAGGCCGCGCTGATCGCGGTTGACGACGGCGCGTTCCAGCCGTTCGAAGATGCGGGCTTGCTGGTCGGGGGCGATGCCGGGGCCGTGATCGCGCACCTGGACAAACGCCATGTCGCCGCTGCTGCCCACCGCCACCTCGATCGGCTGGCCGCGGCCGTAACGACAGGCGTTCGACATCAGGTTGGTGACCACCTGTTCCAGGCGCAGCTTGTCCCAGTGTCCGATGATGGCCTGATCCACATGCAGATCCAGGTCGCACGCCGAGCGGGTCAGTCTCTCAGAGAACAGTCCGGCCACGTCGCGCACCAGCTCTGCCAGGTCGACACTCTCGGGGGTGAGGGACAGTTGCCCGGCCGAGATGCAGGAAATGTCCAGAAACTTGTCGATGACGTTGTCCAGGCGTTCCAGGCTGCGCGTGGCCATTTCGATCTTGCTGGCCGAGCGCTGTTCCTGATCCGTTCGCTGCAGGCTGGCCAGCTGCAGGCGAAGCACGGTCAGCGGCGTCACCAGTTCGTGCGCGGCGGTGGCCAGGATGTGGTCGCGGACGCGGATGGCCCGCTGGGCCGCCTCGTACAGACGCGCGTTCTCGATGGTGAGGGCGGCCCGATCGGCCAGCTCCTGCACCAGCGCCAGATCAGCGTTGGAGTACGGGCGCGCGGGATCGGCGCGAATGAGCAGGATCGTCCCCAGGATGCGATCCTGGGCGCGCAGTGGGACCACCATCAGCGTGGTCGGCTTGAATCGATCGAACAGCGGGCGGTACGTCGGGTCGTTCGCCGATTCCAGCGGATCCTGTTCGACGATGGGCAACAGGACGGCTTCGCCCGTCGCCGCCACGCGACCGCGCAACCCGACACCGACCCGTTGCGGATTCTCGCGGGCGAACGCCACCAGTTGCTGCGAGAACTCTGGATCCTGGGCGCGCGCTGCCACGTTCTCCATCAGCGTGCCGTCCTCGCGAATCAGCGAGATGAGGGCGATGGTGGCGGCGCCCCCGACGATCTCGGTCAGCTGCTGGGCGATCACGCTCAGCGCCGAGGACAGGTCGCGGTTCGATTCGGCGAAGGCCTTGGCCGCCTCCGACAAGAGCTGCAACCGTCGGTTGGCCTCGGCGGCCTCGGCGCGGGCGGTCCGCTCGGCGTCGTACAGATAGGCGCGGTCCAGGGCCTGAGCACAGACTTCGGCGACGGTGAGCAGGAAATCCTTCTGGTCGGGATTCCAGCGCTTGCTGGCGCCGTAGGTGAATCCGATGACGCCCAGCATGCGCGGCCCCAGCTTGAGGGGCAGGGCCACCAGCGCTTGCAGCCGGTCGGCCGGGGTGTGGGCGGCCTTGACGCTGGGAAAGGCGGCCACCAGATCATCATGCGTCTCGAACCACTGCGCTTCGCGGCTGGTTGCCGCCATCTGGACCACCGGCGGCAGGGCCAGGGTCCCTTGCCGCCAGCCCTCGACCGCCAGGGGCGACAGGCCGCGGGAGGCGACGTGGCGCAGCTCGCCCGTGGGCGTGCAGTAAAAAGCGGCGGCCGTGCTGGCCTGCACGGCGCTGAGAGCATGGCCGATCACCACACCGGCCACCTCTTCGGGAGACAGCGATCGAGACAGTGCCGAGGTGATGGCCTGAAGGGGCGCCAGATGGTCGATGACTCGGCGGGGCACGGGCGTATCCTCTCGATCGTCGTCGTCGATCAGGCGAGCGTGGGGCTGTTCTGTGTCCGTGATGTTCAAGGTCGATTGGTAGGTTAGCGTATCAGCCACGGTGGTGCCCCCCGGCATTATCGGACGCATCGGTGGCCGCCTTAACCTCGATGGCCACGCGCACACTGACGTTGAGGCTGCCGATGGCGGCGAGACCGCCGCGCAAAGGGCTGCTGGCACAGGTGGAAAGGGCGGCGCCCTGCGGGCCACGGCTGGCGGCGCTGGACATCAGATCCTCGTTCGCCTGCAGCGCGCTTTGCGCGGCGTGGGCGGCCGCCGTGGCCTGAGCCTTCATTCCGACCGCGATCTTCAAGATCGCCGGCAGATGTCGTTCGAGGGCGGTCTCGAGGCGTTTCGCCCGCGCCCGGTGGGGCGTGTGATCGATGGTGATGGTGATCCGGGCCGGCGTGCATTTGGCCGCAGCAGCCAGATCGATCTCGCAACTGGATCCGCAGGCGGCATTCGGGGTGGCGTCCTTGGGGACAGTTTCGCATTGCAAAGCCCTGAACGCGGTCGAGCACTGGCCAAGGCAGATGCCGGGACAGTCGTGCGATCGGGTGAGATCGCAGGGGCCCAGGCAGCGGCCCCGGCAGGTTCCTTTTCTGACCACGCCATTGCATTGGCCGACGCAGCGTCCACTGCAGTTGCCGTGCGACGCTCTTCCGTTACATCTTCCCAGACACGTCCCCTCGCAGGTACCGCGGAAGCCCCAGTCGCAGCCCCCCCGGCACCGGCCTTCGCAGACCATCCCTTCGGCGACGTCGCAGCTGCCAGAGCATTTGGCATTGCACACACCCGAGCTGGCGGAGGCCGGGCAGTCGAGGCGCGTTGCTGCCGGTGCGGCCCCGCCTTCTGTCTCTTCCTGACAGCGGCGCAGGCACCCGGTGATGGCCTCCGCCGGCAGCGCGCAGCGCGGCGCCACATAGGCGACGCTGACCCGGGCCTTTCGCCCCAGGTTGGTGCGGGCGTCGTTGATGGCCCGCACCGCCGCGGCACAGGCCGCTTCGACGCCTTCCATGTCCCCCCGCGAACCCAGATCACGGACGATCCCGGCACAGGCGGCTTTGACCTCGCCCTCCAGCTTGGCTGACAGCGTCTGTACGCCCAGCGCGGCCACCAGGGCGCCGGTCAGCGTCTTCTCTTCGTCGCTGCTGATGGAAAAGTCGCCGCTCCAATCGGCGCTGATGAGGGCGTTGCGGTCTGAAAGGTCGGGGCATTCTTTTCGGCTCTCGGGTTTCCCGGATGCCCGTCGCCCGCCGGCGGCCCGGGCGCCGCGGCCGGCCGAATCCGACGTCCCGCCCGACGGTGCGGGCGGCTTGAGCAGGGCGCTGCAGCCCAGCGTCAATCCTGCTGCCACGGTGGCGAACGCGAGCGGGCCGAGGCCCAGCAGCAGCTTCCGCCGTCGTGTCCAGAACACAGCGCGCCCACATTACACCCTACCAGCGCAGATCGAAAATTCGGGTCGGGCCTGCTTTACTTCAGATCAGGGCAAAACTGCCGTTGTTGGCAGGCGGAGGTGGCCATGGGGACGCGCGCAAACAGCGACCTCGCGGCGCAGTTGGTCGAGGAGGCAGCCTTGGGACTGGGAGACAGCATCGAGAAGCTGATCGAGGTGGCCGCTGACGGGACCACCGGCGATCTGCTCCTGGAAGCGACAACGGACATCACCCGATTGCTGGGCCAGCGCGGCTCCTGCATCCTGCTGGAAGACGGACCACGCGTGGCCATGGCCCCGCACGACCCGTCGGCGATCGATCTGCGGTTGGACCTGGAGCGCTATCCCGAGGTCATGGCGGCCATCGAACACCGCGAGGTGGTGACCATTGACGACGTCCATCGGGACGCGCGCCTGGATCGGGTTCGGCACCTCTTGCCGGCCGACCTGGGCGCGGTATCGGCCGTGCCGCTGATGCGCGCCGGAAATTGTCTGGGCGCGTTCCTGGTTCAGTCCGGTCGCCATCACCCTGGTGCAAGCGCCGAGGCGCGCACCACGGCTGGGCTGCTGGCCAAGTTCACGGCGTTGATTCTCTCTGAACGCCGCCAAGCCCAGCCGGCAGATGTCGTCGCGGCCGCCAGCTTTCGCCCTGTTGCAGTTCCAGTTGCGGCTGCGGCTGCGGAGGCGGTGGCGCCGGCGTTGCTTTTGAACGGCGAGGTCTGTGCTGTTGCGCCGCGGATCTTGGTCGTCGAGGACGATCCGGCCCTGAAGATGACCCTGGACGAGAGTCTACAAGAGGAAGGTTTCGTGGTGGCCACGGCCGCCACGGCAGAGGAAGGGCTGGTGCAAGCGGCGGCGGTCCCGCCGTCGTTGATCCTCCTCGATGTCAAACTGCCCCTCATTGACGGGTTTCAGATGGCTCGCCGGTTGCGCGAGATGGATGGGCTGCGCGGAGTGCCGATCTTGTTCCTGTCGGGCGCCGCGGATCTGCCTGCCCGGGTGCGCGCCGCTCAGATGGAGGACGTGGATTTTTTGCGCAAGCCGTTCGCCCGGGACGAGCTGTTCGCCCGCATCCAGCGGGTCATGCAGCAGGCCGCCGCACGCGACAGGCTGCGGGCCGAGGCCCAGCACGACGAGCTGACGGGCCTGGGCAACCGGCGATCGCTCCGCGCCAGCCTGGCCGCCGAGCGGGCCCGTTTCGACCGCTACGGCGAACCGTTCTCCGTGGTCGTGTTCGACGTGGACAAGCTGAAGGGCATCAACGATCAGCACGGTCATCAAGCGGGCGACATGGCCCTGCGGGCCGTGGCCGAGGTGTTGCGGCGCGAAGGCCGTGAGACTGACCTGGCGGTGCGCTATGGCGGCGACGAGTTCGTCGTGCTGTTGCCGCACACCACGGGTGACGAAGCCATGGTCTTTGCCGCTCGCACGCTGAAGCAGGTGGCGCGCCTGAATCCGGGAGGGATCTCCGTGAGCGTCAGCGCCGGCGTCGCCTCGCTGGATCGTCCGAACGCGGGAGAGACCGCTGACGCCATCATCGGGCGGGCCGATGCCGCCGCTTACCGCGCCAAACGCGCGGGCGGCGATCGTGTGTTTCGAGACGGTCATCAGTAGAAGACCAGCGCCGAGCTGTCTGTGCGGGCGGCGTCGCCGCTTTCCTTGAAATTGGTCTTAAGCTTTTGCTTGCGCGTATTTGAGGACTGATTCAGGGTCTGTGCTCAATCACCATTGTCCGATTGCAAATCCCCACCACCCTATAGCCGCCTCAGGAGAGGACCATGAGCGGAGGAGAGGAAATTCGTTGGGTTAGCTCGTTGGGCGCTGGCGGCATGGCCGGCGGTTCTGACCGTGACGTCGCGGCGATGGTGGCCTCTGTCCCTGATGCCGTCGTGGTCGAGGATCCGCAGGGCCGGATCGCCGCCTTCAATCTCCCTGGCCCCGCGAAGCAGGGCGATGCCCGACGATAAAATGAGCAATCCGCGCGTACTTGTCGTGGAGCCCAGCGCTACTTTGCGCAAGCTGATCCGGGCGGCATTGGAAGGAGAAAGCTACGAGGTCCTGGACGCCGGTGATGGCAGCTCGGCCTTGCTGGAACGCGAGCGTTTTGCTCCTGACGTCATCATTCAGAATTTGGCCCTGCCCGATATGGCGGGTCTTGAACTCACGCGGCGGTTCCGGGCGTCTCTCGGCGGAGAAGCCCTGCCTATCCTGGCGGTGTCGGGATTCTTGGGTGGGTCACAGGCGGCCAGGGTGGCCGCCGCGGGCTTCAGCGCTCTTCTGTTAAAGCCGCTTGATCTCGGTCGGGTCATCCAGGCGGTCAACGCGCACACACCGGCGGGCAAGCATCGCCACCCAGACGTGGGTAAATCGCGGCAGCTGCTGGTGGTCGACGACGATCCAGTTCAGCTGCGGCTGCTCAGCTATCAGCTGGAGGCGGCCGGATTTCGGGTGAGGACAGCCGCTTCGGGTGAGGCCGCCTTGTCATTGGCGCGAGACGCGCCGCCTGACGCCATCGTCACCGATGTGCTGATGCCGAGCATGGACGGGTTCGAGCTTTGCCTGCAAGTTCGCCGCGACACGGCCCTGGCCGGGATACCGGTGCTGCTGCTGTCATTCCAGTACATCGAACACGCCGATCAGGAGCTGGCCCGCGGGGTGGGGGCGACCCGCTTTGTGCAGCGTCCGTCGCGTTCGCGCGAGCTGATCGAAGTGGTACTAGAAACGCTGTCCCTGGATGTTGTGCCGCTGTTGCCCGGTGCGGGGGATCTTCTGAATCAGAGGCACTTCCACCGGCTCAACCGGCAGCTGGGCCGCCAGGTGTCGTTGTGCACGCGGCTGGCGCAGACCTCGGCCATCCAGGCGTCTCAGCTGTCGCTGCTGGGTGGTATGGCCGACACGCTGGCGCGCGGTGGCGCCGTCGATCGCGTCCTGGATGATCT
>JAXDMH010000197.1:0-5061 GCA_034666225.1 Myxococcales bacterium | reverse complement strand
CTTCTTCTCTTCCTCGCGCTGGCGGTGACGCTGGCGTTGCCGGGTACCGCCTCGGCGGCGAAAAAGCGAATCGGGATTCCGCGCTTTGATGGTCAGCAGGAGGCCTTGATTCGCAAGGTCGTCATGCAGATCGTCAAGGGCAAGGGATTCGACCTGGTGCGCTCGCGAGAGATCGATGACGCCGTCAAGGGTCTCAGCATCAGCCTTGACTCGAACGACGCGTTCCAAAAGCTGGCCAAAGAGATGTCACTGTCGGCGGTCGTCACCGGTGAAGTGGGAAAGAAGAAAGCGAAGCTGACGGTGCGCAACGGCTCTGATGGATCAGTCGCCGGCGAAGCGACGTTTGCCGGCGCCAATCCGAAGAAGCTGGCCGTGGACGTGGCCAAGAGCTTCTGGCGCAAGCTGGGCTCGGCCATCGAACGCGGCAAGCCGCCGGCCGGAGCGAAGAAGCCAGGGAAGGAAGTGGCGGCCGCGGCGCCGGAGGACAACGAGGACGATTCGGAAGCAAAGGCCGCCGCCGAAGAGATGGAAGACGACAAGGACAAGGATAAGGACAAGGCCGACGAGAAGCCGAGCAAGTCGGAAGAGAAGGCGGAGGCGCCGGCCGAAGAAGAAAAACCCAAGAAGAAACGCAAGAAGGTGGTGGCTTCCGAGGATGAGGAATCGTCTTCGGAGGGCGGCGGCAATGGGCTGCGGTACCTGGATCTGTCGGTGGGCGTGCGGGCCTTCTCCCGCAGCCTGACCTACAACCAGGACCGCGATTCGAAGCTGCGCAACTATGCCCTGACGGCGCCTGCCTTGGGCATCGGCGCGATCTGGTACCCGGGCGGGATGAGCGGCTCTGGCGGGGCGCTGGCCAACATCGGTCTCGACGCCAGCGCCGAGCTGGCATTCGGCCTGAAGTCCAAGACCAAGTCCGGCGTGTCGTACCCGACCTCGGTGCACGACTATGCGATCGGCCTTCGCTTTCGGATCCCGGTGGGCGCCGGCGAGGTTGGCTTTTCAGGCACCGGCGGCGAACACGCCTTCAAGCTGAGCAGCGGCCCAATGGCGGACCGAACCTTGCTGAACGATCTTCCCGACACCATCTATCGCTATTTGCGGGTGGGGGCGTTCGTGAGGGCGCCCATCGGCAAGGTGTCGGTGTTCGGGGGAGCAGCCTACCGGTATGTTCTGTCACCGGGACAGATCAAGACGGCATACTTCCCCGGCCTGTCGGTGGGCGGCGTCGACGCGAACGCCGGCCTCGGCTATCAATTGAGCTCGGCCATCGAGCTGCGGGCCGGCGTGGACCTGCGTCGGTACTTCTATAACTTCCACTCGACGGCGAGCAGCATGTTCATCGTCGGTGGCGCCATCGACCAGTACATCACCGGGACGTTCATGGTAGCCATCACCCTGGATGGCCCCGGCAAGAAAGACTAGCCGCTCGATCATCCACCTGGACATGGACGCGTTCTACGCGTCCGTGGAACAGAGAGACAACCCGTCGCTGCGCGGGCGTCCCGTCATCGTGGGCGGGCACCGGCGCCGCGGCGTGGTTCTGGCGGCATCGTACGAGGTCCGGCCATTCGGCGTGCGCAGCGCCATGCCGATGGCCCGGGCTCTGAAGCTGGCGCCCGACGCCGTCATCGTCGCGCCCAACTTCGCGGCCTATGCCGCCGCCAGCGAGCAGGTCTTCCAGATCCTGCGCCAGGTGACGCCGCTGATTGAACCGCTGTCACTGGACGAGGCATTTCTGGATGTCACCGGATCGCTGGCGCTGTTCGGGTCGGCGCCCGAGATCGCCCGCAGCCTGCGCCACCGCATCGCCGAGGAGGTGTCGCTGCCGGCCTCGGCGGGGATCGCCGCCGTGAAGTTCATCGCCAAGATCGCGTCGGACCTGGCCAAGCCCAACGGCCAGCGCCACGTCCTGGAGGAAGCGGGGCAGACCTTCCTGGCGCCGCTGCCGGTCGGCCGCCTGTGGGGCGTCGGCGCCAAGACAGAAGAGACGCTGCGCCTGCTGGGCATCGAGACCATCGGCGATCTGGCGGCGCGCGATCCCGCCCAGCTGGAGGGCCGCCTGGGTCCCTCGGGGCGCGATCTGTGGAACCTCAGCCACGCCATCGATCCGCGTCCGGTGATCGCCGATCGCGACGCCAAGAGCGTCGGCTCGGAAGACACGTTCGATCAGGACCTGCGCGGCGTCGAGACGCTGCGGCCGTACATCCACTCCCAGGCTCTGCGCGTCGGCGAACGATTGCGGGCCGCCGGACAGAAGGCGCGCACCGTGCAGCTGAAGATCAAGCTGGCCGATTTCACGTTGCTGACCCGGCGATCGACGTTCGAGGCGGCGGTGGACGACGGGCAGGTGCTGTACCGGGCGGCGATGGAGCTGCTGGGCAAGGCGCCGTTGCCCCAGGCGGTGCGCCTGACCGGCGTGTCGGCGCAGAATCTGGAAGGCGGCGGCGGACAGCTGGCGATGTTCAAGGCCCCTGCCCCGCCCAGCGAACGTTTGAACGCCGCGCTCGATCGCATCGGCGCGCGGTTCGGGCGCGGGGCGGTCACCACCGCCGATCTGACAGAGTCGTCGTCGTCAGGGGCCAAGGCCGGCCGCCGCAAACCCAAGGACGATCTGCGCTGACCTCCCGCTCTGAATCGGCTGTCAGCGCTGCCAGACGGCGGGCGTCGCGAAACGGGCCACGGAGAACGGCGACAGATCAACGCCCGGATTCCCGGCGGCGATGAGGTCGGCGATCACCTGCCCCGTCACCGGGGCCAGCAAGATTCCGTTGCGAAAGTGTCCGGTGGCCAGCACCAGCCCGCGCACGGCGGTCAGCCCCAGCACCGGCAGGTGATCTTCGGTGAAGGGGCGGAAGTTCGACCAGGTCGCGGTGACCGGCGCCTCGGCCAGCGCCGGCACCAGCGCATGGGCCAGTGTCAGGATCTGGGCCAGGCCCGCCACCGTCACCTCCTTGCGAAAGCCGGCCATCTCCATGGTGCTGCCCGCCAGCACGCTGCCGTCGCGCCGCGGGACCAGGTACCCTCGCCCGTGCACGCTGATGACGTGCCGAAAAATCGGCGGGCGGGTTTCGATCGATACCATCTGGCCACGCGCCGGCCGCACCACCTGGGCCGGCAGGCCGGCGCCTTCGATCAAACCCGACCAGCTGCCGGCGGCCACCACCACCGTCGCGGCAGGCAAGACCTCGTCGTCCAGCTCGACGCCGGTGGCGGCGCCCCGTTCGATCACCACGCGCCGCACGTATCGTCCCTGCAGAAAGCGCGCGCCGGCGGCGGCCGCGGCCTGGGACAGGGCCCGCGCCAGGTCACGCGCGTTGACCTGGCCGTCGTCGGGAAAACGCACGCCGGCGATGACCGCCGGGCTCAGGGCCGGCTCGATCTCGTGCAGGGTTGCGGGCGACAGGCTGTCCACGCGCAGACCGCGCGCCAGCTGCCAGGTGCGGCGGGCGCCCAGGTCGGCTTCCTGGGCGGCGTCAAAGGCGACCGCCAGGACGCCCGACTTGACGTAGCCGATGTCGATCCCGGTGGCGTCGCGCAGCTCGGCGGCCAGCGCCGGGTAAAGAGCGCGGCTGCGCAGGCCCAGCTCCAGCAAGGGACCGGCGACGTCGGACTCCATCTGTGGTCCCAGGATGCCGGCGGCGGCGCTGGAGGCTTCCGCGCCTGGGATGCCGCGCTCGATGACCGTGGCCGACACGCCCCGCTGGGCCAGGCGCAGCGCCACGGCGCAGCCCATGATGCCGCCGCCGATGATGACCACGTCCGACCTGGTTTCCGTCCCGATTGTCATTGGATTTGAATCCTCATCATGGTGCATCCGTGGGCGGGCCGGTGCGTTGCAGCGTCCCTTCCAGCGACTTCGACATCCAGACCTTGTTGCCGGCGTCGACGATGAACGCCGCGCAGTCGGGAAACGAAGCGACCAGGGCCAGCCCGCGTTCCGGCCCCAGGATGAAAACGGCGTCGTCCAGGGCGTCGGCCAGGAACGCGCTGGGAGCAAAGATGGTCACCCCGCGCGAGGCCGTGGCGGGATAGCCGGTCTTGGGGTCGATGATGTGGTGGTACCGCTTGCCGTCAATGACAAAGGAACGTTCATAGTCGCCCGCCGTCGAGAAGGCGTGATCTTTGATCGGCATCTTGGCGATGATGTCGCGCGGCCCGCCGCGCGGATCGCGCACGCCCACCATCCAGTTGGCGGTTCCCTTTTGACCGGCCACGAACAGATCGCCGCCCGCCTGGACCATGAAGTTCGTCAGTCCTTCCGCGCGCAGCACCTCGGCGCAGCGATCGACGGCGTAGCCCTTGGCGATGCCGCCCAGGCCCAGGCGCATCCCGGCCCGCCGCAGCTTCACGGTCGCGGCGGCGTGATCGACGACGACGTCGCGATAGTTGATCAGCTTGCGGCGGCTTTGAATCTCGGCGTCGGGGGGGATCTGCTTGACCATGTCCTCGTCGAACTTCCACAGGCCGCGCATGGCCGCGAAGGTGATGTCGAAGGCGCCTTCAGAGCGCCTGGACATCTCCAGCGATTTTTCGATCACCGCCAGTGTTTCGGCCGACACCTTCACCGCGCGTTTGCCGGCCGCCTTGTTGATGCGGACGACGTCGCTGGGGTCCTGCCCCGGCCGTTCCCAGTCGGTCATCAGGCGTTCGATGCGGGTGATCTCGGCAAAGGCGGCGTCAAAGGCGCGCTCGGCGCGGGTCTGGTCGTCGGTCCAGGCGCTGAACGTGGCGTCGGTGCCCATCACCTGAACCGTGCGGGAGAAAACGCGCGGCGCGGAAACGGACGATGGCGACGTTTGCATCAGCAGCGCGCCGGTCAACAGTGACGAACGAAGCAGGACGACGAACGGGACTGACATGAACGGCGAGACCATAGCATCGGAGGCGGCGGGCTGCGGTGGTTAGACGGACGGACCGCACCGGCGAGGTTGTAGAGGCGACGGAGGGCGGCGATACGTGAGGCGGGGCTCCATTCGCTTCGTCGTGGGGCGGCAGGTGTGGGGTTCCCTGCCGTGCTCAAACACCGAACGGCGCGCGCGCCTTATGGGTTTGCTTGGA
>JAXDMH010000196.1:0-8663 GCA_034666225.1 Myxococcales bacterium | reverse complement strand
CTCGGCGCCGGGATTTCTGCCTTCGTCCGGCGAGAAGGCCCGTCCGAACTCAGGGCGGGTGCCCAAAACATCGAAAAAGTTACCGCTGACCATCTCGCCAAAAACCATCTCTGCCGGCGCTCCGCTGCCTGCCCGCCGACTCTGGCCATCGCTGGTGGCAAACGAATCGACAGCCGAGGCCGCGACACCTCCAAACACTTGGTCCTCCGCGCTTACTGCCTGATACTCAGCGTAGGACACGCCCCCCCAACCCCTCGGTTCCCCGTGGTGCTCCATCTTCACCCGCACCAGGCGCTCCGGATTTTCCACAGGCAACGGGCGCAACAAGAAGGTGTTCACCGCGTTGAACACCGCAGCGTTCACCCCCAATCCCAGCGCCAGGGCGATGACCGCCACCGCAGTGAAGGCCGGCGACTTGGCCAGCATGCGGGCGCCCAGACGCAGATCCTGCCACAGCGCGGTCATGCGCCCGCTTCCACCGGTCGCTCGACGCTGGCGGTGGCCCGCACGTCGTCGACCACGCGTCCGTCGAACAGGTTCACGTTGCGGCTGGCCTGGCGGGCATAGTCGGGGTTGTGCGTGACCATGCAGATGGTGGCGCCGGCGCGGTTCATCTCGCGCAGCAGCCCCATCACGGCATCGCCGTTCTTCGAATCAAGATTCCCCGTCGGTTCGTCGGCCAGCAAGATCAGCGGCTCGCCGGCGGCCGCCCGCGCCACGGCCACGCGCTGCTGTTGCCCCCCCGACAGCTGAGCCGGCATGTGCTTGGCCCGATGAGACATGCCCACCCGCTCCAGCGCCTCGTCGACGCGGCGCTTGCGCTCCGCGCTGGGCATTCCTCGGTACGTCAATGGCAGCGCCACGTTTTCAGAGACGGTCAGATCGGCGATCAAGTTGAAACTCTGAAAGACAAAGCCGATGTGGCGATTGCGCAGCACGGCTCGCCGCGCCGGCGACAGGCCGGCGACGTTTTCGCCGCCCAGCACGTACGTCCCGCCGCTGGGCGCGTCCAGCAAACCCAGGATCGACAGCAGCGTCGACTTGCCCGAGCCCGATGGCCCTTCGATCGACACATACTCGCCCTTGCTGATCGACAGGTGCACGTCCGACAGCGCGTGCGTCTCCATGTCCTCGGTCAGAAATACCTTCTTGATGCCTTCCAGAGTGATCAACCGCTCCGCGCTGTTTTCCATGGTGCCTTCCATCGTCGCCTTCTTTCGTCGACTTCCTTCGTCCTAATGCAATCGCACGCGGTCAGCCGCGCTCCACTGGGCCATGTCGGACAGGATCACCCGATCGCCTTCGCCCAGGCCGCTGCGCACCTCCATGGCCTTGACCGAGCCGCGACCCAGCAAGACTGGTGTTCTGACCGCGGTCTCGCCGTCGGGTTCCAGCTTGAAAAGGCCGACCGTGGCGTTGGGCTGCCCGAACGCTGGCCGGCCAACGAACAGCACGTTGTCCAGGCGTTCCAGCTCGATGGTGGCCGTGACGCTGAGATCGGGACGAGCGCCCGCCGGTAATGGCCCGGTCAGCGCGACGTCCACCTTGACGTAACCGCCCTGTACCGCCGGGTCGATGCGTATCACCCGCCCGGTGATGATGGCGCTGTGGGTGTCGACGGCGACTGGCAGCTCCAGGCGTACGTCTTTGGCCTGCACCTCGGGGACGCGGATCTCCGCCTTCAGTCGGTCAGGCCGCGCCACCTTGGCCAGCAGGGCGCCCGCCGCCACCGATTGCCCGACCTGTAAAGGCAGCTGTTGCAGGACACCGTCCACGCCCGCCTTCACGCCCAGATCGTCGACCTCGCGCCGCCGCACGCGGGCGATGGAACGTTGTCGTTCCACCTGTTCACGCTGGGCCGCTATCTGCGCCCCGTCGCCGCGCACCAGCGCCGCCAGCCGCTGTTGTTCGAACTCCAACCTGCCCGCCAGCTCGCTGGCCCGATCGCGGGATTGGCCGCGTTCCAGCTCTGACAGATATCCTTTTTGGGCCAGATCGTCGTCGGCGGCGGCGCGACGCCGGGCCTCTCCCAGTTCGGATCGCAAAGACGCCAGATGAGACTGCTGCGCCAGCTGCTGGCTATCCAGAGTGGCCTGCAGGTTCACCAGGCCGGACAGACCGCTGGCCAGTTGCCGTTCCGCCTCCAGCGCGCCCAGCTCGAGATCGGCGTTGGCCAGCACCAGCAAGACCGTGTCCCGTCGGACGGTGGTTCCCGGGCGCACCAAGATCTTCTCGACCCGCGCCGGCGCCACCGCCGAGATCCAGCGGATCTCTTCGGGCACCAGCTCGCCCTGGCTTTGCACCTCGCGAACCAGCGGACCGCGTTTCACGGTGTCGATCCAGACCGTGGCTCTGTCGACGGCCGGCGCCGCTGGACGCAATTGCCGCAACATCACCGTGACCGCCACCAACACCAGGATCGCCGCGGTATAGCCGAGCGCCCGCCGGCGGCCGCGTTTGGGGCGCAGCCGCGGAACGTCCATCGCCGCCTGGTCAGAACTTTGTGGCGTCATTGAACCACCACGCCATAGTGCCCCAGGATCTCGCCGGTCAGCGCTTCCAGACTCGCCGTTGCGCACCAATAGTCGACCTTGGCGTGAAGGACATGGATCCGCGCCTGGGCCAATTCCTCTTGCCGCCTGAGCACGTCAAAATTCGTCGCCCGCCCCACCAGGAAACGGGCGCGCTCGGCGTCGAGATCCAGTGTCGCCGCCGTGACCGTTTCCGAGAGCGCGCCGATACGCCGCCCGGCCGTCTTGATCAGACCGACCTGCCTCAAGACAGCCGAGCGAACCTGCGCGGTGATGTCGGCCTCCGAAAGTTTCGCCCTCGTCCGCTCGGCGCGCGCCACACCCAAGCTGCCCTTGGCCGAACGCCTTCCGATGGGCTCCTGAAAGACCAGGCCGACCTGGACATCGTACGATCGTCCGCCGCCCAGCTGTCCCAGGGCGCCGCCAAAGTTGTCCGCGTTGCCGCGAATGCCGCCCGACGCCGCCAGGTCCAACTGTGGGAGAAGACCGTTTTCGCCCACCTCCACATCGATCGTCGCCGCCTGCCCGCGGGCGCGAGCCAAGGCCAGCTCCGGGTTGCGTTCCATCGCCGCCGCGACCGCGTTTTCAAACGACCAGTCGCGATCGATGGCTGCGGGATCCAGCGGGTCGACGATCTTCGTCTCCGCGGCCGGCTCGTCCACGCCGCCCCCCAGCAGCCTGGCCAGCTCGATCGACGCCGCACGGGCCGCGTCCTCCCCGACGATGGCGTCATCTTGCCGCAGCGCCACTGCCACCGCCACCTCGGCGGCGGCGCTGGGCGGTTGCTTTCCGACGCCGATGCCGGCTTGTACCGCTTGCAGTTGCTGGCGTGCCGAATCGGTCAACGCCCGGCGAATCTCGGTTTCTTCGGCCGTCAGCAGGGTATTCCAGCACGCCACCACCACGTCGCGTACAAGACCGGCCGCCACCGCCTCACGTTGCAGCCCCGCGATGTCGCGGGCGGCGCGGGCGCGGCGGCGCTGGGCGCGCGCGGTGTTCGTTCCTGCCCCCCGCAGCAGCGGATGCGATCCAAACAGCGACAGCGACGTCAGCCGGGTATCGACCGTTGACGGCGCCAGCCTGCCGCTGCCGTCGCCCAGGTCGCTCAGGTAATCCACCTGCGACAGATCCGCGGACAGCCGCAATCCCAGCGCGCCGCCTGTGGCCAGTGGTCGGGTCAACGCCGTCGACAGCAGCAGCTCGTCCGAATGGGTCTGCTGGACCGGCGTGCCCGGCACAATGGCATTGCGACTTCTCGCCCAACCGGCGCTGGCGTCCCAGAGAAAATCGTCGATTCCCGAAGCAGCCAGAATGCCTTCGTCGCCGCTGACCACTGCAATGGACGCGGCAGCCAGCTTGGGGTTGTGTCGCACCGCCATCGCCACGGCCTGCCCGATCCCCAGCGAACGGCCGGCATCACCCGCGGTCGCCGAGGGCGCATCAAGCATCAAGAGAAGGCTCACGGCCGCTAGCACGGCGGGCGGTCATGCGAATGACGGGCCAACATCTGATGCCTCGGAAGGCATGACTTGTCGAAGAAACGCATCGCCAGTGTGGGTACCGCGTTCATTTCTGGGACGCTGTCGTCCCGCGAACGGTCACTTCCAAAAGCGTTCATGCAAAATGGTCCGATCTGGATGGGCTCGTCTGCTGGCACGCCCTTGGCATCCGGCGGGACGTCAGATGCAGCTTTTTGCAGGCCTCTGGCAGGATTTTCGACTGGCGGCCCGCACGCTGGCAAAGTCGCCCGGCTTCACCGCCATCGTCGTCATCGCGCTGGGGTTGGGGCTGGGGGTCAGCACATATGTGTTCGGTGCAGTGGACAGTTTGCTGCTGCGACCGTTCAGCGCACGCGACCCATCACAGCTGGTCACCATCGTCATGGGACCGCGTGACCAACCCCGGGTGTGGGGGCCGCTGTCGCACCCCGAGTATCTGGAGGTGCAGCGACAGGACCAGATCTTTTCCGGCGTGGTGGCCGTCAACGATGATGACTTCACCTTCGGCACCGACGAGGTCGCCCAGGCCCGCGGCGACGAGCACCCCGAAATCATCGGGGGCCTGTTTGTCTCCAGCAACTATTTCGACGTCCTGGGCGTGCCGGCTTTTCTAGGCCGAACATTTTCGCCCGAAGAAGGCAACAACCCAGGGGCCGAGCCGGCCATCGTCATCAGTCACGCTCTGTGGCGTCGTCGTTTCAACCGCGATCCGGCTGTCCTGGGACGCAAAGTCTTCCTGACGGGCAGCGCGATGACAGTGATCGGGGTGATGCCGAAGTCGTTCAAAGATTCCCTGGACGGACGCGACTACTGGATTCCTTTCAGTCAGCACCAGCGGCTTTACGGACCCGATGAAAACATCATCAACAATCGGACGCGCCGGGTGCTGACGGTGATGGGCCGTTTGATCCCCGGCGTGTCGCGATCCCAGGCCCAGGCACAGTTGAGCGTGCTGGCACAAACCATGGCCCAGCAGTTTCCAGCCACCAACGCCGCAACCAAGATCGACGTCATCCCCGAAATTGAAGGCAGATTTGGCGCGGATTACGCCGGGATCCGCCTGGGCGCGTATCTGGCCTTGTTCGTCGCCGGCCTGGTGCTGCTGATCTCCTGCGCCAACGTCACCAACCTCTTGTTGGCCCGCGCCGCCAGGCGCGAGAAGGAACAGGGGGTTCGATTGGCACTGGGCGCCGGACGGATGCGCATCGTTCGCCAGTTGATGGTGGAAAGCCTGCTGCTGGCGCTGATAGGTGGCGTGTTGGGCCTGCTGATGGCGTTGTGGTTCGGCGATCTGTTGCAGGCTCTGTTGCCGGCCATGCCTCTGGCCCAAGATCTGGAGCTGCATCCCGATCTTTCGACGTTGCTTTGGATAATGGCCGCTTCGTGTTTGGCGGGCGTGGTCTCTGGTGTCCTCCCCGCCGTTCGCGCCTCGCGGACCGACTTGATCAGTGTCTTGAAAAGCGACATCGGCGCCGAAGGTCAGGGTCTGCGGCGAGGAGGAATCCGGCAGGCTCTGGTGGTCGCTCAGCTGGCCATCTCCCTGGTGGTGGTTGCCTCTGGGGGCTTGTTGTTCAGAAGCCTGACCAACATGGAGACCATCGAGACCGGCCTTCGTACAGACAATCTGGTCTCTGGATTGATCAATCCGGTGTTCTCGGGTGACGAAATGGGCGTGAGACGGTTCTTTACCGAGCTGGTCAACCGGCTGGAACGACTGCCGGGCGTGGTTTCGGTTTCCGGCACGCGCTATATGCCTTTGGTCAATCAACAGGGTGAGTGCGGCCCGGTCGTCAAAGAGGGCGATCCACCACCGCCGCCCAATCAAGAGTTACCGACGCCGTACAGTGTGGTCCTGGGTCACTACTTTGAAACCGTCGGTACGCCGCTGCTTTTTGGCCGCGATTTTCACCCCCGCGAACTGGAAGGCCTCCCGACAACGGTGATCATCAATCGCCACCTGGCCGAGCGACTGTTCGGCAACCCCGCCGAGGCAATCGGTAAACGCCTTCGTGTCGGACCACCCGATTCTCCTTTGCTGGAGGTGGTTGGGGTCGCCGCGGACGGCCGCTATCGCGAGTTGTTGGAGTCGCCCACCTCGTATCTTCTTTTCCCGGGCAATCTGCCGTATCTGCGTGATTCGAACTGGACCATGAATTCCATGTTGATTCGCGCCCGCAGCCCGCGCGACATGGTGTCAATCGCTTCGGGGCTGCGCAAAGAAGTCGAAGATCTGGACGCCCGGCTGGCGATTGACCTGTCGATGGTCGGCCGGGGCCATCTGTCCGTCTCACTGAACGCTCCACGGCTGGCCGCCAAGCTGGGCATGATCCTGGGACTGCTGGCCCTGCTGCTGGCCACAATGGGGATCTACGGCTTGATGACTTACTCTGTCGGCCAGCGCACCAAGGAGATTGGAATTCGGATCGCGCTGGGCGGCCAGGCCAGCGGCGTCCTGCGCCTGGTGATTGGCCAGGGAATGGTGCTGATCGGAATCGGCGTGGCCGCCGGTGGCATCGGCGCATTTGCGGTCTGTCGGCTGCTCAGGCGTTTTCTGTTCGGCGTGGGCACGACCGATCCGCTGACCTTCGTCCTGACCGTCGCCCTTCTGACCAGCGTGGCGTTGCTGGCAACCTTGATTCCCGCCCGTCGGGCCACCAAGGTCGATCCGATGGTGGCGCTCCGCCACGAATAGCCGCTCCGCGCGACAAGCCTAGACGTTCAGGTTCTTCGCCAGCGCCGGGCTCTTGGTCACGCGCCAGATCTTCGAGTCGACGTAGAAGTGGTGCAGGCGAACGCCGGCGACGAACGCCGCCGCGACCTTGATTCCCAGGTCAAGTCCTTGCTTCGGGTCCAGGAAGGCGAAGGCCCATGAAAAGACGCCGGACTCCAGCACGTGAGCGATGGCGCGCTTGAAGTGGCCGGCGCCCGGTCCCTGCGCGGTCAGCAGGCCAAAGACCAGTCCAAGGACGATGTACAGCCACAGGTTTCCGAAGATGGCGGCGGGCAAACCACGCTGTTTGCTGGATTCGCCGGCGACGTACTTCTTGCGACCGTACGCCCAGACCACGGCGTGATATTGGGCGCAGTGACCGGTCGAGGTGATGAGCACCCAGAAGGCGGCCAGCCGCGGATGCAGAGTGAACGTCACCCAATAAAGCGAGAGGATCGTCGCGATGTAGATCAGCTTGGGCCCATTGCGCGTGACACCCTTGCGCCACTTCACGACCTGAAACAGCGCATAGGCGGCGCATATCGCGAAGAACGCCAGCTGGCAGCTCGTGTACAGGATCGCGCCGAGCGTCGTGGGGCCGACGGCGATCTGCATGGCGGCGATGGGCTGGTTCTGCACCTCCAGGTACCAGGGAGCGGTGAGCATCGCAAAGTACGGCAGCCAGATGGCGATGTGAAAGAACATCGAGTCCCATCGGTCTTCGGCGGGACGGCCACCCTCACCGTTTTCGCCGTTCTTGCGCCTGTAAAGCGAGACGAAACCCCAGTGTTGCCGGTTGATGTGAAAGATCACGTAGAACGAGAGCACCCAGCTCCACAATTGCCAGCCAAGCGTCTCGGCGCCGGCGGGCAGCGCCACCAGCGCCCGCAACGCATAGGGCAGCAGAATGACCGCCGGCCCGATCAGGAAAAGGGTCAGTGAGCCGAGCAAGAGGCGGCGGCGCGTCGTCCACTCGCCGGGGTCCGTGTACGTTCGCGCGATCGTCCCCCACAGATGGGGTGCGTCGACCAGCGGCCCATAGAAGTACACCATCACCGCCATCACCGAGACCGTTCGCCCGGCGATGGAAAACGTCCACCCCGGATCCTCGGCCGACGGTCCGGTACCCCGCGTGGCGTACAGCGCCGCCGCCAGGACGAAGCCAAGCCAGAACGGGAGCAAGTTCCACAACAGATCAGTCCGAGGCGCCCAGAGCCAGGACCACCGCACGCGCTGCTGAACGCGCGTAACGAAAGCGTCAGAAGCCGCGACGGTCATCCGCCACCCCCTTCATCCGTTCGTGTTGTCATCTCCTGATCTCCCGCCACCCTGAGGACAACGTACGCAGCCGGCTTTTGTTTCCGGGTTTCCGCCAGAGCGGTCGGAAAAAAGGTCAGGCTAGGTCCGAGTCAGCGGAGCGACCCGATCCCAACGTCGAGCGCCGCGACGACCATTGCGCCGCGACCCACGAAGTGCCCCAACCATTCGCCACTGGGCACGTGGAGAGGAAGTACGCCCCGCAGAGCCGCGCCGAGTGTCCAGCGGGGCCGATCGACGATGCGATAGCGCACCACCGGCGAGAGGAGCACGCCCGCCCCGCCGAGGTTGCAGGAGCCGTCGCAGATTGCCCCCGGGATCTGGAGCGCCAGGATCCCGACGCCCGCGCCCAGCCCGAGCTCGAGGTCGTGGAGCCGTCCGGGTGCCACGTATCCAGCCTCGACCATCGCGTGCAGGAAGGTCGTCCTGTGCTCCGGCGTAACGTAGAACCCCGCCTCGACCGGCGTGATGTAGAAGCTCGGCCAGCGGCGGCGCAGCAGACGAATCGTGCCGCCCGCCCCGTACTGAACCCGCTCGGGCGCTCCCCGGCTGTCGCTGCCGAGTCCGAGCGAGACCCCCATGAGCTCGACGCCGACCCACTCCTGC
>JAXDMH010000195.1:0-13066 GCA_034666225.1 Myxococcales bacterium | reverse complement strand
CAGAGGCGATCAGGCGACCTGGGTGGCGCCTTTTCCCAACATGACCTCCCAGTCGTGCTTATGTTCGTGGGACCTGGTGCAGATAAGGCGCGGGTGCGGGTCTCCAATGCCTGTCGTACGAACGAGGACTCGACGGTTTGTTCGGAAGGATGGACATCATGCAAGCGCTTGTGTACCAAGGCCCCGGCAAGTACGCCTTGCAAGACAAACCCAAGCCGGTCCTGCTGACGGCGACCGATGCCATCGTCAGGATCACCAAGACGACTATTTGCGGAACCGATCTGCATATTCTCAAGGGTGATTTGCCGGCAGTGACAGCCGGCCGCATCCTTGGGCACGAAGGCGTCGGAGTCGTCGACCAGGTGGGCGCCAATGTCGCCAGCTTCAAGGTGGGCGATCACGTGCTCATCTCCTGCATCACATCATGCGGCCGGTGCACCAATTGCAAGAAGGGCATGTATTCGCATTGCCAGAATGAAGGGGGTTGGATCCTGGGCAACCTGATTGACGGGACTCAGGCGGAATTCGTCCGCATTCCATTCGCCGACAACAGCCTCCACAAGATCCCTGTTGGCGCTGACGAAGAGGCCTTCGTCATGTTGAGTGACATCCTGCCAACCGCCTTCGAATGCGGGGTGCTCAACGGGCAGGTCAAGCCGGGAGACACGGTGGCGATTGTGGGCGCAGGACCGATCGGGCTAGCGGCGCTGTTGACGGCGCAGTTTTACTCTCCGGCGGAAATTTTCATGGTGGACACAGACGACAATCGTCTGGCGGTTGCCAAGACGTTGGGCGCCACGCAAGTCATCAACAACAGCCATGACCGCACCGTCGAGGAGATCCTGGCTCTTACAGCCGGCCGGGGCGTCGACGTTGCCATCGAGGCAATCGGCATTCCGGCCAGCTTCGATATCTGTCAGACCGTCGTCACGGCCGGCGGGCGTATCGCCAACATTGGTGTCCATGGCAAGCCGGTTCAGTTGAACCTGGACAAGCTATGGTCACACAACATCACGCTGACAACACGTCTCGTGGATACCGTCACGATCCCGACGATGATGAAGACCGTGATTGCAGGGAAAGTGCAGCCGCGACAGTTGATCACTCACCGTTTCACGCTGCGCGACACGTTGAAGGCGTACGACACCTTCGGCAACGCCATGCGCGAGCGGGCCCTCAAGGTCATGATCCTCAACGACTGACCATCATGAAATTGATTCTTGTCGCCCTGGATGGATCGCCCAATGCCCGAAATGTCCTGAGGGGCGCCCGCGAATTGGCCGAGAAGGTGGGGGCCCGGCTTATCCTTTTTCATGCGGTCAGCCTGCCCGTGGGACTGCCGCGCGAGGCCTATGCCGTCTCGCCCAGCGACGTGGGAGCGCTGCTGATCGAGGAGGCGCGCCGGGAACTGGATGGATATGCGCACGAGCTGCCGGCCGCGTTGCTGCCCAGTGTTCGGATCGAATACGGCAGTCCGTGGCAAGCGATCTGCGACGAGGCGAAGGCCGAACAGGTCGACCTGATCGTCATCGGGTCCCACGGCTATGGCGGCCTTGATCGGCTGCTGGGGACGACAGCGGCCAAGGTCGTCAACCACGCCGATCGATCCGTGCTGGTCGTCCGCGCTCACGAACTGCTGGACGAGCTGCTGACGAAATAGCGGGCGCGGCTCCTCGGCCAGTTGCAGGCGTATTTTGAACGCGCCTTCGGCTCATCGGCGTCGTTACGGGGTGAACGCCACCACCGCGTTGTCGGTGGCGACGAAGATGCGGCCCTTGGCGGCGATGGGGGCGTTGTAGACGCGGGCGTTGACGATCTTGTTGGCGCCACCGTTATAGACGACCGCGCCGGTGTCGCCGTCGAATCCTTGCAGCAGGCCGTTCCCGCTGGCGCCGACGACCCAGACGATCGGATCGGCGTGACCGTCGGTGGTGGTGACGATCGGCGAGCCAAACCCGCCAAGCCCCGTGCACCACGATCCCATGATGGTCGGCGGCCCGCCGGGCACGATCTTCACGGTGGTCAGGCTGCCGCTGCCGGACGTGCACATCGCGCCGTTGCCTTTGAAGGCAGCATAGGTCGCTGTCGTCGTGGTGTAGATGACGGCAGCGGTAATGATCTCGTTCGAGGTGGCGTGGGCCGTTGCCACAGCGTCGTTGACGCCGCCCAGGTTGGTGGCGTCTTCGAGATAGACATTCCCATCTTTGCCAAACGCCATCGCCAGATGACTGGGCGTCGACCCCGGGAGATCGAAGATCACCGGCGCGGTGCCACCCAGATCCAGATCGGCGTTGTCGAGGTCGTGCCAGTTCTTCGGCGCCCAGTAAGACGGCGCCATCGGCACCGCGGCGGTGGCCGGGAAGCTGACGATGGCCTCGCCGCCACCCCAGGTGGTGGTGCCGGTGGTGTTGCCGGTGGTGATGAAGACCCGCGCGCCGTCCGAGGCCACGCCCGACGGTCCCCACGAGCCGCCCGCCCGCGCGGTGGTCGCCCAGGCCTGCACCTGCGTCGGATCAGCGATGGGAATCGCCACCAACCAGCCATGGTAATTGCCACAGTCCCCGTAAAGTCCGCCGAAAGGCAGATACAAGGTCCCATTGACGATCGCCAGGGCACCTCTTTGACTTTGCGGGGCGGCTTCAAAAGTGGTGGCGCCGCTCTTTGCGGTGGCGGCGATGTCCACAGGCCAGCCGCTTTTCATGGAACCGTCGTCGATGGACAGGGCAAAGACCTTGTGTTGCTTGGTGGTGCCGTCATCGGGCGTGACCATCGCGTCGACGAACAAGGTGCGCGATGCAAAGTCGATCACCGGCGTTCCGGTGACGCCGTAAAGAGCGATGTTTCCGCACGGCATCTTGGCCACCGGGACGGGCGTTCCCAGCGGCGTCATCCACACCTGGGCGCCGCTGGCGGCGTCGAAGGCGTAAATCACGTCCGATTCGGTGGCCACGATGACCAGGTCCTTGCCGACACCCAGGCCGTCGACGAACAGCGGCTGCGCGTAGACCGCGCCGGTGAAGGTGGGGGTGAACGTGGGGTCCAACTTCAATTGCGCGGCCGCCGCATGGGTAAGGGCGGGCTGCACGTAGACGCCGTCGCGGTTCAGGTTCTTGTGGTGCATCAGCACGGAATCGCCGGCCATCACCGGCGGACCGACGGCGACGTCCACCCCGGCCATCGGCGTGTCCACCGTCGTCAGCGCATCGCCCGACGCGCCGCCGGAAGCGCCGCTGTCCGTCTCCGTCGACCGCTTCGGCGAGCCGCCTGACTTGCACCCGCCGCCACCGACGGCGATGGCGACCACCAGACAACCGACGCCGAGACCGCAGAGAAATCGCATCGTGCAATCGTAGATCGATTGCGCCGCGGCGGAAAGCGAAGCCTTGACGATGACCGCGCCGGGGCGTGTCTCGCTTTCTGGCCGCCATGACCGAGAGCGACGCCGCCGTCGGCGCCCAACTGGACGTGGTCGACGAGGGTCGCCAGCCCTCTCGCCTTATCCGTTATCCAGCAGCTTGAGCGCGGCCGCCGAATTTTGGTTCGCCTGCGCCGACACCGACGTATCGACGTGATCAAGAATGAGATCGTGGCTGCGAGTCGACGCCTGGTCGGCCGCATCCAGGTTCTGGGCACCGCTGGTCACGGCAAGCAGATCGATCGCCTGTTGGTTCGTCGTCTGTTGGGCGATCGCTTCCTCGGACGCCGCAGCGACGGCCGCCGACGCGCGGTTGGATACGGCGGTGGCAGTCGCTTGGTCAATCTCCGCTCGGATAGCGTCGGTTTCGATCTGAATATTTTGGCGTTCGGCGTCGCTCAGGGTGTCCGACGCTGCTTGCCTTGCCAGCTCATTGAGACGGGCCAGATTGCTGCCTGTGTCCCTGGCGGCGATCGCGGTTACCACGTCGGTGTTCAATCGGTCCGCAACAGCAGCGGCCGCCTGATCAAGGCCGTGCAGCAGTGCATCGGTGGCGTCGGCCTCCTTCTGCACGGTTGCGATTCGGTCGATGGATGCCAGCTTGGCCAGGTGGCGACGCCTGTTGTCTTCTTCGATCAGGTCATTCTTCGCGCCGTCGACCGGACTGATGCTGCTGATGGGTGAAGTGGACATGCGCCCGTATCGTCAGATCGACCTTGAATGCTGAGGGACCCGGGCCGCATCCCCATCCCGGGGACCGACTACTTACGTTCCATGCGGACGGTGGCGCTGTTGAACGAGCCCTGCAACTTCGTTCCGTTGTCGTAAAGGGCGCCGTCGAAGATGGTGGCGCTGTTGTCGCTGGCCGTGCAGCTGGTGGCGGTGCACTGACAGGTAAACGGCCCGGTGCACAGCATGGCCTTGGTGCAGTTGATGGGTTTGTTGTCGTTGCCGATGCACGTGCCGGGAGTGCTCTGGGTGAAGCCGTTCGGTCCACAGGAATAGACGCCGGCCTGGTCGACACTGACCACCGGCATCTGCAGTTCGCACCAGCCTTTGTAGAAATCGTTGGGCGCGATCTTGAACCGGATTCTCTTGCTCTCGACGATGACGTCGTGGACGGGATATTCGAACCCGGCCCGGTACTGGCCCGTCTTGGTCGCGACGGTCATCAGATCTTCGTCCGTAGGGTAGCCGACATCGGGATCGGTGGCGGGTGGGTAGGCCTGCGATTCGCCCAGGACGACCGTCCCGGTTCCGTCGCCGTTCAGCTTGAAGCGAAACCGATCCGAACCGGCCACGAACTGCTGCGCCTCGGTGTAACCATCCCACTGATCGACGTAGTCGGTCAGGCTGGAGCCGGTCAGGCCGTTTCCCCCGATGTCGACCGCGCTGTTGTCGGCGCATGCCTGCAGTCCGGCGACGGCCGCCACAAAGACAAGTCCTCTGGTCATTCTCATGTGAACCTCCGTCTGTCTGTCCCCGATCGGCGGCAGATCCGTTGCTGAATTCGTCGCATCATCTCTGTCCGTCCTTCCGGTTGCCGGGTGGGAGACACGACTGCTGGACCCGCGGCAGGTAAACGCTGCGCGGGTACGCGTCGGCAAAGTCCTGGGCCAGGTCGACGCCGAAGGGAACCACGCCCGCCAGGCAGCGCGCCATGGCCGACGTTGCCTTCCGCTCTTCCTGCAAGCGGCCGTCGGGAACCGCCTGTTCCAGCTGCTGCAGCAGCGCCAGCGCCAGGCTGGGTTGATTGCCGCGCAAGGCGCGCTCGACAGCGCGCAAGGCACGAACCTCGTGGGCCAGCGATTCGGCGGGCGACAGCCTGGACGCGGTGGCGGGCGCCGGCTTCGCCTTGCCGGGCGGGCGGCGTTCTTCCACGCGGGCAACGGCCGCACCAGCGCCGCGGGCCACGGGTGCCGGTCGTTCTTCGGGCGCGGGCGCGGTCGCGGGCACTGGCGCAAGAAGGGCCGGCGTCGGTGCGGACGGTGCGGCGTTTTCGACCGCCGGCGGGATGGTCGACACGGGGGGCGACATCGCTTCGCGCCGACCCGCCCGATAGCCCAGACCATAGCCACCGCCGCCCACGGCGGCCACCGCGACCGACGCCAGCAAGAGCTTCAGCGGCCAGCCCCCAGCCATGCCCATGGCCGATCTCGCGGCCGTTCCCGTCGCCGCCACAGCGGTTGCGCCCGCTGCTGTTCCAGCCAGGGCCACGGTCACAGCGCGGCGAACGCGCTGCTGATCGGCGGCGCGTGGGGACAGCGCGGACCGCGCAGCAGCCACCATCGTCAGCTCGTCCAGCTCTTGATTCATGTTCATGCCACCCTCCCTCACGGTCGGTCATCTCCCCCGCGCCGCCGCGCCAGGGCCTTGTGAAAATCGGCCCGCACGCTGCGCAGGCGGGTATAGGCGGTGTTCAGCGGGATCGACAGCGCCTCGGCTACGTCGGGGATGTTCATGCCTTCCAGGACCGCCAGCACGAAGACCTCACGTTTCTTCTCGGTTTGCCGGGCCAGGAACGATCGCACGAACCCGGCGGCCTCTTGCTCCTGGGCACGTTCCAGCGGGCTGGGTCCAGGGGCGGGTGGTTCGGGGGGCGCGGCGTCGGTCCCGGGCGGCTTGCGCGCGAACCGCCGCCGCTGCTTGAAGGCCACGTTTCGCACGATCCCGAACAACCACGTCCGGATGGTCGCGTCGGCGCGGAACGAGGACAGCCCCCGATGCACGGCGACGAACACCTCCTGCGCGGCATCGTCCAGCTCGCCATCGCGCACACCCAGGCTACGCAGGCAGCGCCACACGAACGCGAACTCCTCGGCATAGAGCCGCTCGAATCGCGCCTCCTCGGTGAGGCGCGAGGCTGGCCCGACCGTACCGTCCGGATCGGCGAGGGCGATGGGCACGGGAATTGGTTTCAAGGTTGCACCCCGTACGTCCCCGTAGTGTTGACGATCCGTTGGAAAAAACGCTCGGTCGACCGTCAAAAAAGCGCGAACTGCGCCCCCAAGGCAACGCGGCCAGCCACGCTGCCGGCGCGAAACACGTCCTCGGTGTTGTTCAGCCGGAAGGTGGGCCGCGACCAGGGCACCGCCACGCCGCCCCGCAGGAACAGGGAAATCGTGGGGTTCAACCGCCGCACAGCGCCGATCTCCAGGCGGCCCGCCTCCCAGGCCACGTTTCGCAGCCGGGGCTGCCCGACGCCCAGACCTTCCGCTTGCACCAACCCGGCCTCGCCGCCGGCACAGACCAGGAGATCGATCACCTCTGCTGGGCTGGTGAAGCAGAAAAGCGCGGCGCCGGCGATCAGACGGAAGCTGCCGCCGCTGCTGTCGGCCAGGCGTTTCTCGCGCCCCGCGAACAGCTCGCCCTCGCCAATGATCGACAGACGGGACCAACCGACGATGGCGCTTAGCCCCAACCCGAACCCGAAGTCCGGGAGAGTGGCGGCGTCCCCCAGCGCGCTCAACCCCAGCGACAGCGCCGCTGGCCGGCGGCTCGGGGGCGCCGGGTTGGCGACGATCCGGGGCGGCTCCTGAGCCAGGCGCCGGTCGCCGGGGGACGGCGCGACGGGGCGCGCTTGCACGGACATGGTGATGGCGACCGCCGCTGCCTCGGCCAGCTGCGCACAGTCGGCGCCGTCGATCTCGCGTGACCGCCGGGCACCGTCGGCGCGGGCGACGGTGACGACCTGCAATCGCCACTTGTGGCCGGCGCCTTGATTGATGTCGACTTCGAAGTCCAGGCCTTCCACGTCGGCGATCGGTCGGCCCAGCAGTTCGTCCACCTGATCGACGAGCTCCGCCCGCGTGGCGCATTCGCCGCTGGCGCGCAAGCGGACATCAGCCGCCTGCGCGGCGGGCGCCGCCACGACCATCCCCAGGTACAACATCCCCAGGTACAAGCAGATGCCACTGACGGCGCGGGCAGTCTGGCGACGGTGATCCATCCGCCTCCACTATACCGACGGGTCAAGCCGGATCGTAAGAGGTGTCAGCCGAACAGGCCATCGCCGATTTTTCGAACATGAGCCTGACCACCATCAACGCGAACGGAACATTCACCTCCCGCTCCGGCGATACCGCCGTGGCGCAAGCGGCGCCATCGTGGCGCGATTGGCGCCTCGCGCTGGCGTGACTGGGGCCCCGCCTGGGGAAACCCGGCCGCGCCTGTCGGGATCCGACGCCAATTCTCGCTGTCGCGCGCGTGGCTCCACGATTGCAACTGCAAAGGCTGTCTCTCAGGGCATGTGACGCTACCACCCTGCCGCATATGCCGCTAAATCAGGAGTTCAAATGACGCGCCCATTCAGCATGACGATCGGATTGATTTGTTTTGGATCACTCTCTTTATCTGGGTGCGCGGATGAATCCCAGCCCCAGACCGAAGTGCAATTGGGCGGTCCTCCCAAGGAGTTCTTGGACGCCACGACCTTCAGTCGTTTGTACACCGCAAGCTTCTATACGGGTCCCCACGGTGAATACCCCTCCAGCACGCTTCCCTGGTGGAACACGGATGATGCATCATTGGACGTGATTGAGAACACAACAGCTGTCGCCGAGTGCGGCCCAGGGGTGAGTGCGATTACCGGCATCTCTGGCAGCCACTCTGCTTATTCATTTACGACTCCCCCTGACAATTGCATTGACTCCGGCCCTTGTACTGGTGACACGTACTATCATCAAGAGTCTAACCACGTCGTTGCCTGCGGCGGCGAGTACAACATCGATCAGAGCCAAGGGTACACACTGTCCACGTACTACAGGAATGATGAGAGGCAGCGGCCCAGTGGTTGGGATGATTGGGCGCCCTGGATGTACAAGGCAGTATGTAATGGCGGAGACGCCATAACGGGGATTGCTTTCTCGAGCTTCATTTCTGAATCAGCCATCCCCACAGGCAGCTATGTGATCAATGGAAACGCGGCCTGGCCGTACGCATTCCGGTGCAGTCACATCGTTGGCGCGTACGGCTTGATAAGCAATGCGTCCGTCATCGATTGGGGCCAGGGGGATAGCCGCCGTAACGGCGGATCCGACGGGGACTGGGATCGCGGGTGGTTCAAAGGCGAGTGCGCGGACGACGAGGTCATGGCGGGCATCGCAATGGGCGGGGCTCCGCACGGGCGCGCCTGGCGGGCCATTTGTTACAAGCCCGTGTTCCGTCACATCCACAGCTCCGGTCCGGGCGGATAACCGCAGCGAGCGGGTTCAGTGACCGCGTCTGATCTCGGGCGGGTGAAAGCGGATCTCGAAGATGTGCAGCGTGCGATCCTCACAGGTGATGGCGCCCGTGGTCGGGTCGAAGGTGCGCGGCACCGGAAGGCGCTGCTGTTCGTAGACCGCGTGGTAGCCGCGTTCGGCCAGGGTGTCGAGCACCATGTCGATGGCCGTCGCATCTTCGAACAGCACGTCCTCTGTCTTGACCAGGCACCGACCGGACAGGGCGTGGCGCAGGATGACCGGCACCACCTGGGCGTCGATGAAGGTCGCCACCTGCTTGAATAGAGGCGCCGCCGCGTGCTCGTAGGCGTCCAGGCGGCGCACCAGCTCCTGGCGGGCGTACCGGGTGACCTCGGAGACGACGGGAATCCGCTGGATGATGTCGTGGGTGGCCTGTCCCAGCTCCAGCGAGCTCTGGTACTGGAACTCGGCGTTGATGCTCTTTTCGACGTCGGACAGCGGCGCGTCGGCGTTGACGAAGTGATAGTGGAAATGCCGGCGCAGGCTGGTCAGGGCTTCGTAGGTCAGCTCCTTGAAGGTGCGGTATCGGTTTCTGGCCAGGGTTTCGTCAACGTCGGTGGCTCGCAATTCCATCAGCGCGCCGACGCCGGTCCGGCGCACGCGTTCGTTGTGCTCGGCGATCTCGCGGCCGCGCCGCAGCTGCCGATCCAGTGACGTCTGTTCGCCCACGAACAGCACGGTGATCCGGAAGATGGGTCGGCGAAAGCGCTTGCCCGTGGGCGTCCCCCAGTACTGGGCGCGCAGCTGCATGATCTGGTCGTGCAGCAGTTTGACTGCCTCGGCCTGGACCTTGGTGCGGGGAAATCCGTCCACCACCACGCCGGTTTGATAAACCGGAGCCAGCAGTCTGCGCAGCAGCGCCTCGATCACCTCGCGATCCCCGACGAACTGCCCGCGATCTTTCAGGGCCTGCATCTCGGCGGTGTCCAGCAGATCGCTCATCACGATGGGCGGCGCGGTCAGGCCGCGCTCGCGCAGGATGAACGGGGTGTTGGTGCCCTTGCCGGCGCCGGGGGCCCCACCCAGCCACATGATCTCTTTTGGAAAGACCATGTTCTCGGTGCCCAGCTCCTCGGCCAGGCGGTTCCAGACCTGCCCGAAGATCAGCGGCGCGTCTTTGATCTCCAGTTCAGGACTGGTGATGCGACCAGTGGTGGCATCACCAGGAATCTTTTGCGGGGGCTTGGATTCGGGCATGGACGCGCGATGGGGTGGACCGGACAGCCCTTGGACTTTACCACCGAAGACGATGGTACAGTCCGCGGCCTCACAGGAGGCCAGCATGAAGACCTTCCCTGCTCTCTTCGCGTTCACGTTCGCCTGCCAGCTTTCCTTCCTTGCGCAGAGCCAGACGCCCGCGACAGCGCCGCCGACCACCGCGCCCGCGGCCGCGCCCGCACCGCCGGCACCCTCCGGTCCTCCTTACGTTTCGCCCGAGGTGCACGCCGACCGCACGGTGACCCTCCGGATCCAGGCGCCGAAGGCCGCCGAGGTGACCTTCTCGGGAGACTGGATGCCGACCGAAAAGCCCAAGCTGGTCAAAGGCGACAAAGGAATCTGGAGCATCACGCTGGGCCCGCTGCCCCCCGGCGTCTTCATCTATGGATTCAACATCGACGGCGTGGCCATGCCCGACGCCCTCAATCCCGACATCAAGCTGCGCGCCCGGACCGCCGGCAGCATGGTGACCATCCCCGGCGCCGCGCCCGGTTTCTGGGACGCCAAGGATGTTCCCCACGGGGCGGTGGAGATCAACTGGCACCGGTCGAGCGCCCTCAATGCGATGCGCGCCGTCTACATCTACACGCCGCCCGGGTATGCCAAGGACAAAGGGAAAAAGTATCCCGTCCTTTACCTGCTGCACGGGCGCAACGGCACCGCCGCCGACTGGACCCAGGCCGGCTTTGCCAACTTCATCATGGACAACCTGCTGGCCGACAAGAAGGCGGTCCCCATGATCGTGGTGATGCCCTGGGCGCACGCGCTGCCGTTCGACGCCTCCACGCCTGACAACAATGACCAGCTGGAGAAATACCTGCTGAAAGATCTGATCCCGCTGGTGGAAGGCAAGTACCGGGTTCTGACCAACCGGCAGAACCGCGCGCTGGTCGGCCTCTCCATGGGTGGGGCGGCGGCCATCACCACCGGGCTGACCCACCTGGACCTCTTCAGTCAGCTCGGGTCGTTCAGCGCGGGCGCGCCTCCCGGCGAGATCGACAAGCGCATCGTCCCCGCCCTGGAAAAAGCCGACGCCACCAACAAGCAGCTGAAGCTGTTCTGGATCGGCTGCGGACGCCAGGACTCGCTGTTCGGGTTCAACGAACAGCTGTCAAAGACCCTGACCGCTCACCAGGTGAAACACACCTTCCACGCCAGCGACAATGTTCACAACTGGACCGTCTGGCGGCAGTACTTCTTCGAGACGGCGCCGCTGCTGTTTCGCTGAGCGGCGGCGTTCAGTTCAATAAACCGCGAAGGGCGGCACGGCGTACGGTTTGCCGAACGGCACCCCGGCGCGCACGGTCTGCACGGGGCGCAGATACTTTTGCCCGTCGCGCGCGTTGTTGCGGGTGTCGACGAAATGCACGGGGGCTTCGACCAGCTCCAGGATCGACACGTCCGCGGGGGCGCCCGCCTGCAACGTGCCCAGCTTTGCCACGCGCCCGATCACCTTGGCGGGATTGACCGTGGTCATGGCGATGACCTGGTCCAGCGTGAACCCCAGGTTCAAGAACTTGCTCATCACCCACGGCAGGTACGGCATGCCCGGGGTGTTGCCGCTGAGCACGTGGATGTCGCTGGAGATCACGTCGGGCGCCAGCCCCTGCTTGATGGCCGGCTCGGCCACCGTGTAATCAAAGCTGCCGCCGCCGTGGCCGACGTCGATGATCACGCCGCGCTTCTTGGCGGCCAGCGCCGCGCCCAGCACCTTGCCGTCCTGGACGATGTTGTTGCCCGACCCGCTGAAGGCGTGGGTCAGCACGTCCCCCGGCCGCAGCAGGTCCAGCAGATCGGCCAGCTGCCCGGGCACATCGCCGATGTGGCACATCACGCGGCCCTTGGTGCCGGCGCGCTGGGTGGCGGCGATGGCGCGCTTCAGGGGTTCCAGGCCGTTGGCGCCGACGATGTTCTTGGTCATCCGCACCTTGGCGCCCAGGGCCACATCGGGATTTTCGGCGATGGCGCGGGCGGCGGCCTCCACGTCGGCATAGTCGATGTTCAACATCTCGGGGACCGGGAATCCGGCCAGCCCGTGGTTGCAGATGTGCACGAAGGCGAACATGCGCGTGCGCGACTGGGCGATCACGTAGCGGCGAAAGGCCGCAAAGTTGTTGGCGCCCGCGTCGCCGGCGCTGACCATCGTGGTGGAACCTGTAAACGGCACCAGCTCGTCGGCGGGAATGCCCAGCGCCGAGCCGTACGGGAAGACGTGCGTGTGCAGATCGATGAGGCCGGGCGTGACCAGCTTGTCGGTGGCGTCGATCAGTCGGCTGGCGCGCGCGGCGGGAATGTCGGCGTCCAGGGCGGCGATGTGACCGAACCGAATGCCCACGTCGCGCCGGGCGTTCAGCTTCTGGCTGGGATCGACGACCTTGCCGCCCTTGATCACCAGATCGAACTTGTCTTCCGGGCGAACCGTTGACTCTACCGCCAGCACCCGGCGCACCACACCGGCCCCGCTGGTAGCCGCGGCCAAAGCGGCCCCCTTCAGAAGAATCGTCCGGCGCGATGGTAAGCGCATGAAGCCCTCCCGGACGGGACAGTCTCACGGACGCCGTCACGCCAGCAAAGATTCCTTTGGCCGTTCAGACGCTGCTGATAAGGATCGTGTCATGCGCGTGCTGTTCTCATCCACCCGCGGAACCGGTCACCTGCAGCCGCTGTTGCCGTACGCGCAGGCACTGCGCGCGCACGGGCACGAGGTCCTGGTGGCCGCGCCCGCCGACGTCGACCAGATGCTGCGTGATGCAAAGCTGAACCACGCGCCCTTCGGTCATCCGGGGGACGAGACGCTGGCGCCGATCTGGGCGCGATTCCGGCAGGTGCCGGCTGATGAGATCAACGTCATCGCCATGCGTGAGATCTTCGCGGGCGTCAACGCAACGACCGCGCTGCCCAAGCTGACGGAGACGATCGACGCCTGGCGCCCCGACCTCATCGTGCGCGAATCGGCGGAGTTTGCCGCGGCGGTCGCCGCAGAGCGCGCCGGGGTTCCGCACGCCCGCGTGGCGGTGCACATGGTCTCCTTCGAAGATGCGTTTCCCGCGCTGATAGCGGAGCCGATGGACCAGCTCCGGCGCGGCGTCGGCCTGCCGCCCGACCAGGCCGCTTTCTTGCGCAAGGAGCCGGTGTTCTCCGCGTTCCCGGCGTCGCTGGACGATCCGACCGATCCCGACGCCAGCGCGCA
>JAXDMH010000194.1:0-2696 GCA_034666225.1 Myxococcales bacterium | reverse complement strand
GGCTGAACCAGACGACGCCACCAGCGAGCTGGCGGCGATCGCGGCGGCGTTGCAGGCGCGGGCGGCGGGCGGCGCGGCGGCAGGGACGGTCGAACTGGATCTGTCGGCGACGCGCATCTCCGATTGGCGGCGGTAAACGCCAGCGCCGCAATCGCGTTCTCTTTCATGCGCCGCCAGCGCAGACCGCCGGCCCGCACACGGGTCCGCCGGTTTGCCCCACGAACGAACAGCCGCCGCTCGCACACTCTGATGCCAGGGAGCACGCCGCGCCGTCGGCAAGCGGCGGCGCACAAATGCCATGGCCCGGGATGGCACCTGCCGGCTGGCAGCTTCCCTCGGCGCAATCCAAGCTGGTCGCGCACACGGCGCCCATCGCCCGCGGAGGGCCGCATACGCCGCCGTGGCAACCGATCGGTGGATCACACTCGGCGCTGGCGGAGCAAGGCGAGCCTGGTCCTTTCACCGGAGCGCAATCGTTCGTCGCGGGATCGCAATACTGGCCATCGAGGCAGTGGCTTTCGCTGCAAGGCCGAACGACGCAGTATCCGGACTCGCAGTCCGAACTCTCGCAGTAGGCGTCCAGATCTCCACACGGCTCGCCAATTTTACGGACACCGGTGAACACCTTGTTGCAGGACGGGCCCGACAGGACTGGACGCCCATAGCGAAAGAAGTCGGCGCACGACATGGCCGCGACCTCCTCGAAACAGCGGAATGCCGCGTGTCCGTCGTAGACCGTGACGCCCAGGGCGAGAAACGGGCCCACTTTCATCTGCTGATCGCTGGCGATCGAGTGGTGGCAAGCGGCCTCGCTGGGAAACGCGAACCCTGGACTCTCGCCCGCGTTGCAACAGCTGAAAATCTTCGCGCATGTCACGGCCGCCTGGGCGGCGCCCCAGCCGGAGCTGGCAACGACGGTCGGATCCGAAACGCCGCCGCCTCCGCAGCCCGCTGCCAGGGTCAGCAGCAACACCACACGTTCCGCTAGCAGCGATCCCACCCGTCCGACCATGCGCGCAGTCTAATCCGTCCTGTCCAGAAACGATCGAAGCGACCGGTGTGGCTCCCATCACTCCTCTCCCGGCTGAGCGAGTCCGTGCGTCGTGATTTCGCGCCATGCCGGACAGCGGCCGCGCTATCGTCGAGCCATCCATGATTGCACCGGGCAGATGGAGCCGCGTTGTCGCGCTGGCAAGCGCGCTGGTCGGTTGCGGCGGGGCCGCCACGCCGACGCCGCTCACCGGCGCGCTCTCTGTCTCGCTCTCCAGCACGCACGCGTGCGCGTTGCTCGAGGGTGGCAGCGCGCGCTGCTGGGGCGAGGACGTCTTCGGCCAGCTCGGCGACGGACAGATGACCTTCGCGGTGGCGAGGCCCATCGCCGTATCCGGCCTGTCGGACCTGGCGGCCGTCGTAGCCGGTTACGGCTACTCGTGCGGACTGGTGAGAGACGGCGCGGTCGCCTGCTGGGGCAACGACATCTGGAACCAGATCGGAGACGAAAAGGGCGATGGCGGTTCGTCGGCGGATGGCGGCCGCAACATCTCAGTTTCCGCGCCCACGGGCGTGGATGGGCTAGGGCCCGTGGTTGACGGCCTCGTGACGGCTGGGGCTGCGGACAGCGAGGGCGCCTATACCTGTGCGCACATGGCCGACGAGACAGTTCAATGTTGGGGGCAGAACGCCCTTGGCCTTGGTGGCCCCACGGCGCTGGACACGGCGCCCACGGTCGTGCCCGGCCTGCTCCACGTGCGGGCCATGGCGCTGGGTGGCTCGTTCGGGTGCTTCGCGCTCGACGACGGAACGGTGGACTGCCTGGGCGTGGGGCCGCTGGGGCAAGGCCAGGAATTCAGCGTGTCCGGCGCGCCGGTGGCGGTCGCCGGCCTGTCCGGCGTCACCGGCATCGCTGCCGGAGCGTTTCACGCCTGCGCGCTGATCAACGACGGCACGGTCCGGTGCTGGGGCGATTGGGGGGGTACGAACCCGACGCCGGTTCCCGCACCTGTCGAAGGCCTCTCGGGGGTCACCGCTCTCGCGGCCGGCGGGTTCCAGACCTGCGCGCTGCTTGGGGACGGCGGCGTCACGTGCTGGGGCAACACCAGCTCGACGACACCCAAACGCGTCGGCGGCCTGGGCGCCGCAACGGCGATCAGCGTCGGCGGTCGTTACGCCTGCGCCGTCATCAAAGGCGGCACGATCCAATGCTGGGGAGACGACAACGCAGGCCTGCTGGGAGACGGTGTTTCGCCGAATCGAAACGGGCCCCGCTACAAGGTGCCGCCGGTGTCGGTGATTGCCGCCGCCGACGCTGGCATCTGAGCCGAAACGCCGTACGGGCGGCTTCAGAAAAGCCGAAACGCCGTACGGGGCGGCTTCAGAAAAGCCGCCCCTGGCGCGGGTCGATCTTGTCGGGCAGGGCTTGTGACTTGGGCGGGCCGGCGGGCATCGGTGCGTCGATGAGGGCGCGCAGGCGACCCAGGTTGCGTTTGAACGACGGCAGCTTGTCGGGCCCCGACGGCGTCTCCAGGATGCCGGGGACGCCGGCGAAGCGCACGTCGTTCACCAGCCGCCAGAAGGGCAGCAGGCCCAGATAACCGTCGCCGATCTCGGCGTGGCGATCGACGCGGCTGCCGGTCGGTGTCTTCGAGTCATTCAGATGAAAGGCGCGCAGGCGATCGAACCCGACGGTGCGGCCGAAG
>JAXDMH010000193.1:0-3885 GCA_034666225.1 Myxococcales bacterium | reverse complement strand
ATCTTCGGCCGCGAACCCGAGGCGCTGGCGCGGGCAGCGCAGATGGCCGTCGACGTGGGCGCCTCGATCGTCGACATCAACATGGGGTGTCCGGCCAAGAAGGTCACGGCCGGCGCCTGTGGGTCGGCGCTGATGCGCGAACCGGCGCTGGCGGCGGCCCTGGTGCAGGCGGTGCGGCGGGCGGTGCCGGCGCAGATCCCTGTCACCGTCAAACATCGCGCCGGCTGGGACGAATCGTCACTGAACGCGGCGTCGTTCGCCAGCATGCTGGTCGATCAGGGCGCGGCGATGATCACCGTGCACGGGCGTACGCGCGCCCAGGGGTTCTCGGGATCGGCGCGCCTTGAACCTATCGCGGCGGTGCGCGCGGCGCTGCCTGCTCACGTTCCGGTGATCGGCAACGGCGACGTGAAAGATGTCGACGCTTACCTGCGCATGAAAACGGCGACTGGCTGCGACGGCGTCATGATCGGCCGCGGTGCCATGGGCAACCCCTGGCTCTTTCGCTCGCTGGTGGCGCTGGAGAATGGGGCGGCTGATCCAGGGCCGCCCACGCTGGATGAACGCCGCGCTGTGTGGCGGCGCCACGCCGACCTGGTGCTGACGCACAGTCCAGAGAGGATGCGCATCCACGAGCTGCGCAAGACGCTGGCCTGGTACTCGCGCGGTCTGCACGGCGGCTCGCAGCTACGGCACCGCAGCTTTGACAGTCCCCACCCCGCCGCGCTGCTGGAGCTGGGGGAATCATTTTTCGAAGGGCTGCGCACGTTCGCAGCGTCGGGCGCCGTCAACGTGCTGGCTCCACCCGCTGACCCGGTCGCCAAGGCAATCGATCGCAACACCCGCCGGGGCGGGCCGTGCGTCAGCGCGGCCTAGCGGTACTCGGTCTCTGGGTGACGGCGACGGTCCTGGCGTCGTGCGAGGACGTCTCGCACCGCGACATCGGTGATGAGATCAACATCCTGACCCGCCGCAACGACGCGCTGGTGCCGCCGGCGATGCAGCGGCTGGCGGCCTATGGGCGCAAGGCCATCCCCCAGATCGAGACCGCGCTGCACACCGCCGCACCAACGGGACGTCTGCACCTTCTGGATGCGCTGGAAAAGATCGGGGACGTCGAATCCATTCCAGTGATCCGTCATGTGGTCATCTACGACGTCAAGACAGAGGTGCGCCAGGCCGCGGAGGCCATCCTGGCGACCTGGGCGGCCGGTGCTGCCGACGTCCCGCGCACGCGCGCCGCCGTCGGCGCGCAGCAGGACATCGCCCGCAAGCGCGCCTCCGGCGAAGGACCGTTGATGTGGGGCGACGCCGGGGCGCCCGGCGTTCCCACGACCGTGGGCGCGCCCGAGGCTGTCGGCGCGTCGCTGGAAAAACATTAGAGCGCGCAGACGTCGACGGCAGTCACCGGCAAGTTGTCCAAGGATCCCGCGGGTATGACCCAGGCCAAGCCGCCAGCGAAAAAAAGGTGACCAGTTTTTCGCCGTTTGGGGACTAACAGAACGGACGCATGGCTGTTCCCCGTCTGACCGTTCCCCATCTGAAGCTGGTTGGAAGCCAGCAAGGGCAAGGAGCGTCGGACCCGGAGCGGGCCGTCGACGTCGTGCGGGCCCTGGTTCGGGGTGAAACGCAGGCCCAGTTTGCCGCCTGGTCCCGGTTGCGACCCGACGTTGACCGGACGCTGCGACGGTTGATGGGCCCGGATCGGGAGATCGAGGATCTCTCGCAAGACGTTTTTCTGCGCTTCTTTGCCTCGATGCCGCGCCTGCGCGATCCAGAGGCCATGCGTAGTTTCCTGTTCGGCATCTGCGTGCGCGTCTGCCGGCGCGAACGCCGATCACGCTGGTTGCGCCGTCTGTTTCATTTGACGGACGACGGCCAGCTGCCCGAACCGGTGGCGCCCGAGCCGGACGCCGAAGCGCGCCAGGTGCTCCGTCGCTACTATCGCGTGCTGGATCGCCTCGGCGCGGAGGGGCGATCTCTTTTCATCGCGCGGACCATCGATGGGTGGCCGCTGGCAGAGGTGGCCGCGCATCACGGTCTTTCGGTGTCGACGGCGCAGCGCCGCCTGGGGCGCGCCACGCAGCGGATCGCCGCTCTGTGCGAACGCGATCCGGTGTTGAAGGCCTATCTGCGCGAGCATGACCCCCACGAGGCGGCGCCATGAGCGACGAGTCGTCCCGGCGCCCGCCGTCCGAGCCGACCTCTGCGCTGCGGCCTTTGTCGGCGCTGGCGACGCGGTGGACGGACGACGAGGGCAATCGCGCCGGCGATCCGTCGGCGATCAGCGACCGCTGGGAACGATTGCGGCGTGGCCTCGAGCATGGCACCTCGCCGCGACCGCGCGGCCGCCGCGTTTGGCTGACCTTGGGTGTGGCCGGCGCGATGGCGGTGGGTGTGGCGCTGGTGTGGCAACGGGCGCAGCCACCGCGCGTGACCTTTGCTGTGGATGGCGCCACGCTGGGCGGCGACGGGTACGTGTCGGGGGTGGGCTCGGCGCCGGCGGCGTTGCGATTCTCTGAAGGAACCAAGGTCGATCTGGGGCCGGGCAGCCGCGCTTTTGTGGTGTCGACCGACCGGCGAGGCGCACGCTTGCGACTGGAAGAAGGACGCGCCCACGTCGCCGTGGTCCATCGTCCGCGCGCGCGCTGGACCGTCGAGGCCGGGCCGTTCACCGTCCAGGTCACCGGCACCATGTTCGACGTGCACTGGTCGGGCGGCGACGACCTGTTCGAGGTTCATCTCATCGCCGGCAGCGTCCGGGTGCGCGGCCCGCTGACCGGCGAGGGGGTCACGCTGCGCGCCGGCGAAAGATTTCAGGCGCGGCCCAATCAACGGGTGATGCAGGTGGAACGCGCGACCGAAGAAACAACGGAGGCAGCGCAGGCGCCGGCGGCGACGTCTCCGGCGGCTGCGCGGGCGGCGCCCGCTCCGGTGCAGGTCTCACCGCCGTCGGAGCCGCCTGCGCCTCTGCTGCCCGCGTCGCCCGCGTCGCCACCGTCGGCATCATCAGCCGGCGCTGGGGCCGCTGCCCCGCTTCGGGCAAGCCGCGCCCGCGTGGTGGCCAGCGCGACGCCGGGGCTGGGCGGCAATCTGGGGGCGACCTGGCGCCAGCGCGTGGCCAGCGGCGATTTTCGTTCGGTCCTGGATGAAGCGGAGGAGCAGGGCACCGCCCAGTGTCTGCGCAGCCTGCCGGAAGATCGGTTGGCGTCGCTGGCGGACGCCGCCCGATATGCCGGTCGCTCGGCCCTGGCACGCGACGTGTTGCTGGCCCAGCGAAGCCGGTTCGCTGGTTCTTCCCTGGCGCGCCGGGCGGCCTTTCTTCTGGGGCGATTGGCGGAGGAATCGGGTGAGACACCGCGCGCGGCGCTGGACTGGTACGAGACCTATCTGGCCGAAGCCCCGCAAGGTTCCTACGCGGGCGAGGCCCTTGGTCGCAAGATGCTGGTCATGCGGGCAAACGGGGAAACGGCCGCGGCCGCCGCCGTGGCGCGCGAATACCTGGACCGCTTTCCGTCGGGGGCCTATGCAGGCTCGGCCCGGGCCATCACGGACGGCGCGCCGCCATGATGACGGCGGCCAGCGCGGCCGCGGTGGTGGCCGGATGGCTGTTCCTGGCCGTCATGCCGCGGTCTTCGGCGGCGCGTCCGGCGCACGTCAACGTCATTCGCTCCGAAGGCGCCGACGCGATCATCCTGGAGATCACCAACCGCACGCGCGCCGAGTTGATCGCCGTGGGCATCGACGCGGCCATCGTCGACTGCCCCAGGGCCGTCGATTGCCGGGACGAGGACGCCTGGGCGGTGATGCCGCCGGGCGACGGCCAGCGCGCGGTGGTCACGACGGAGCGTGACGGCGACCAGACCATCACGGTGGTCAAGGTCG
>JAXDMH010000192.1:0-8701 GCA_034666225.1 Myxococcales bacterium | reverse complement strand
AACGACCGTGTGCTGGGCCTCGTCGACGGTGAGATCGGCCGTTGGCGCAGGCAGGGTCGCCTGTGAGGGCGCCGTGCACGCCGAGCCAGGCGACGTCGACACGCCGGGCGCATCGAGCTTTGTCTCCAGGGCGCGAATCCCGGTGAGGTGCGCGTCCAGCTTGGCCAGCTGTGACCGCGGCACCGTGCCTTGCAGGCGCGTGAGATCCTTGTGGATGAAATCCAGGACGCCCTTCTTGTTGGCCTTCAGCTTCGCCACCACGTCGGGCGGCAAATTTGCCATCGACGACTGGAAAAGGCTGGAGAACACCGCGTCCGGCCGGGCCTCGGGAAAAAGCGAGCCGTTGACGCCTGTATAGGACATGACCTTGAAGTTCGGGAGTCCGATGCTGGAGGGCCGGTAGGCCGTCGTCTGCAGGGAGGGCGTCGAGGTTCCCTGGAGGGCGGCAGACTTCTGCAGCATCCACTGATCGAACGTCGCCGAAGGCGCGCACTGATTCTTGGCGTTGGGATCACCACCGCTGTTCGTGCCCGGAATCTCGATCGCCCGCCGGCCGGTCATCATCGAGATCAGGCCGGCGGCGTGCTTGTCCCCCGCCCAGCCCGGATCGCGCGGACAGGTCACGCCGTTCAGGATGACCATCTCGTCCTTCAGGGCGGAGAACGGCGCCAAGATGTCCGGCAACGTGAACGTCGTCTGATTGCCGCCGGTGGGGAAGAACGCCGCTTCGTTCGTTCCGCAGGGGCGGTGGATGACCACCAGCCGCATCGGAGAGGCGCCGGCCGCTGACGCGAACAGCGGGCGCAGGAACGCGCCCGCCCCAGCCGCTGCTCCCACGCCGGCGAGGAAGGTTCGTCGGGGAATGTGCTTTCTGGAATCGCTCAGTCTCATGGGGAAGCCTCTCATTTGTCGACGTCGCGCGTGAGGAATCCGGGTGAGGTCAGCAGGGCGCGGTAGTAGTCGAGGAAGTTCCCGCCCGACGCCACGAACTTGTCCTTCACGCTCTGGAAGGCGCAGGAGTTGTCACCAGTCATGCTGCGTCCGAGCACGAACACCCCGAGGTTCGTCGCGGCGCAGTCAGGGACCCGCCGTCCCACCTTGAGCTTGGCCACGAGATCGGGAAGACCCGAGATGGGCCCAGCGAGATCGGCACCCAGCCCCGCGCTGAGCGTCGAGGAGCTGTCAATCGAGCCGCTGGCGTCGCTGGCCTGGTAGCGCCCGATCGGATCGTAGCGCTCGGTGCTCAAACCAAGCGGGTCGAAGAGACCGTGGCAGGTGCCGCAACCGTGCGAGTCCGACGCGCGCAAGCCAGCGAGCTGCCGCTCCGAGGCGGTCGAGGGAAAGCTGGCGGCGATGGCGGCGGCATCCGCCGGGGGAGGCGGAATGTCCGTGCCACAGATGAGCGCGTTGTAAATGAACAGACCGCGGTGAATGGGATCGCCCCGGTTGGGCCGCGAGTACCCGGCCAGCACCGCGGGCAGGGTGAGAATGCCGGAGCTGCGTTCAGGCAGGGCGACATCGCGCGCGATCAGGTCAGCGCCCAGCCCGGAGCCCGGGAGGCCGTACACCTTGGCCAGGTTGCTGTTCACGTACATGCGGGACGACGAAAGCAGATCGGACATCGTGCCCTTGGTGAAGATGTCCTGCACGAACAGGCGCGCGCTGTCGTAGAGGTTCTGCTTGATGTCGGCGGCCCACTCCGGGAACAGCGTGCTGTCTTTCTCCGTTTGGTGCAGACGCTCGACGCCCAACCAGAAGCCGGCTTTCTGGCTCAGGTTGGCCTGCACAGCCGGGATGGCGAGCAGGCGGTCCACTTCGGCCTTGAGGACCTCGGGCTTGACCAGCGTTCCGGCCTGGGCCTTCTGCCACAGTTGATCGTCGGGAATCGAGTCCAGCACCGCGAACGAGAGCGCGCTCGCCACCTCGTAAGGGGTGAGCGCGACCTTGGTAGCCGGACCGCCACCGACGGAGGTGCCCAGTTCTGTCCGATAGAGGAATGACGGCGACTGCAGCGTCGCCTCGATGATAAGGCGAAGGCCGGTGGGCGCGCCGTCTGTGGCCAGACCGTTGTGGTAGAGCGCCAGCAGATCCTGGACCTCTGTTGCTGCCAGCGGGCGGCGGAACGCTCGCGAAACGCGGCTCTTGATGAAGGTCGTCACGCACCCGTCGGACATTCCGCAGGGCAGGAAGACGCCGAGGTTCGCCGTGACCGCGGCGGCGGCAGCGACCTCCGCCGCATTGCCGTAGGCGGCGGCGGCACGGCTATCGATCGTCAGGACCTCGGACAGGTTCGTATAGTCGGCCGGTTGCGTGTCGGGAACCGTCACCTCACTGGGCAAGCGCACGCCGAACAACGACGCGACGGCGTTGACGTACTCCGCGTCCGTGAGGCTCCAGATCCGGCTCGATCCCAGGGACGCCGTCGGCGAACAGGGCCCATTCGGCACCGGCATGACGACACTGGTCCCGCCGGTGCCCGGGTTGGGATCCACCACCACGCCGTTGCCCGTGGCGCTGGAACCGATCTGACCGGAACAGGCAGCGACACCGAGCATCGCGACGAAGCCGAGGCGGCCCCCGACCCGTGCGACCCGTGCGACCCGTGCAACCGGTGCAACCGGTGCAACCGGTGGATGTCGGCCAGTCATCAAAAGAATGTTCCGCATGAGTTGTCCACCAGGATGGGGTGAAGGGTGACATCGGTCGTCGGGTTGTGATCGGCGACCGTCCAGTTCGTCTTGGGATCGGCGCCCGACCTCGTATAGGTGGCCTTCTTGGTGGCGTCGCACGTGAAGGTGCTGCCGGCGCTGAAGAGGCCGGTGCCGCGCGCGCCGCCCCAGACGGGGCCCTTGGTCGGATCGTCACAGGCATAGCCTTCGTGGATCTCGATCTTGTGGCTCCCCGAACAATTGCCGGTGATAGCCAGCGTCACGTCGGTGCCCGTTTGGGTGAAAACGGCGGTGAACCCGCCGATGTGCGCCGTCGCCATGTGGCCGTCGCCGGGAATTCCCGAACCGCTCTCCGGCTGTCCTGCCGACGCATCGGCAGGCCCGGCGCTGGAGGGCCCTTTCGCGTCGGCGAGAATCGCCGTCGCCGAGGCGGCGTCGCTGAAGAGCGCTCCGTTGTCACCGGAGCCAGGGGGCTGTCCACCCGTTCCCGTCGCTGTCCCGGTCGACGGCTGCCCGGTCAAGCCCGTGCCGCCCGTACCGCCGGTGCCTGTTTGCCCCATTGGCAGCTGCGGTGACACGCCGCCGTCGTGCGCCGGTGAATCGCCGCTGCTCGCGCAGCCCAGCCAGCCACCAACAAACGTGACCAGCACCAAGCATGAAAATCTATGAGGCATGGATTTCGTGTCTCACTTCCCTCGGGCTGAAACAGGACTGTGTTCCGCCGACGCCGCGCAGGTGACCACGGCGGGCAGAGTGGGGCACCACTGTAGTGATTGGTCGAAATCGCAGAACCTTTCCGGTTCTGCAAATAAAAGACGAAAAACTCGGCGGTCCAGCCACCGGGTCGCTACGGAACCGTCACTGAGCAGCGGTGCGTCGCGGCGTCGCAGGTCGCGCCCTCGACGGTGCACCAGCAATCGGCGGCGGTGTTGCACCAGCCCGGATCGTTGCTGACCGCCAGCGTGCAGGTGGGCGTGGCGCCCTTGTGACTGCAGACGTCGCCGCCGCACCCCTTGCCGCTGGCGATGCAGTCGTGATCGACGGTGCATTTGCCGCCCGAGCTGAGCACGCTGCCGCCCAGCCCGTCCCCGGAGACGCTGCTGACGTTGCCGCCGCCGCTGAGGTTGCTGATGCGGGCGATCTTGTTGGCGTCGCGCTCGGCGAACCAGATGTTCTTGTCGGGGCCGACGGTGATGCCCATGGCCTCGGTGTTGGGCGTGGGGATCGGATACTCGGAGATCCCGCCGGTGGGCGTGCAGCGGCCGATGGCGTTGAAGCTGCCCGGCTCGGTGAACCACAGGTTGCCGTCGGGACCGGCGGTGATGGCGTAGGGCCGCGCCCCCGACGGGATGCCGAACTCGGTGATGGTTCCGGTCGGCGTGATGCGCCCGATGTTGTGACCGTCGTGCTCGGTGAACCACAGGTTGCCGTCGGGGCCGGCGGTGATGGCGTTCGGAAAGCTGGCCGGTGTCGGGATCGGGAACTCGGTGATGGTGCCGGTGGGCGTGATGCGCCCGATCTGGTTGCCGGTGGTCTCGGCGAACCAGAGATTGCCGTCGGGCCCCAGCGTGATATCGCCGGGCGACTTGCCGGTGCCGGGGACGGGGAATTCTTTTATCTGACCGGCGGTCGTGGTGTAGCCGATGCGGTTGGCGATCGGCTCGGTGAACCACATGTTGTTGTCCGGTCCTTTGACCAGGCCGCCGGTCTGTGGCTTTTGGGGCGCCTGGTACTCGGTGTAGCTGCCGGAAGGCAGCATCTTGCCGACCTTTTGTTGACTGGTGTACCAGACGTTGCCGTCCGGGCCGGGCGTGATGGCCACGGGGCCGATGTTGGTGGTGGCGGTCTTGTACAGAGCGAAAGTGCGGCCGTTGATATCGACGGCGCCGTTGGCGCTGGGGCCGGTGTTCTGGTGCAGATACCAGATGCGCCCGTCGGCTCCGGCGCAGATGCCACCGGGGGACGCCGTCATCGGGCCCCCGTCGGTGATGGGAAACTCCGTGAACGTCACGTCCGGGCCCTTCACGGCCATGACGGGGGCGCTGGGGACGGAAGCCGAAGCGTCGCTGCGAACAGACCCGCCACCGTCGGCCGTGCTGGCAGCGCCGCCGCTCCCGCTGCCCGTGGTGCCGCCGCCACCGCCACCGGTTCTCTGGCCGCCGCTGCCTCCGCCACCGACGGAGCCGCCGCCGCTGGTGCCACCGCCGCCAGGACTCTCGCCACCGCCCGAGCTGGACGCACAACCGATCGGGAAAAACGCCGCCGCCAGCGCCGCGACGTGCAGAAGACGCCGGGCGCGCCTCACGCCAGCATTTCCGGTATGCCGCTTGAGACCTGGCCTTCGTCCTTGCCGAAGGTCGGCGCGGTGCCACCGTAGGCGCCGTACAGCGTGTACAGCACCTTGGACGTGTTGTCGTCGATGAGACGGATGTGCTGATCGCCCTTCAGCTTGCCGCCGGCCTTGCCCGTTACAACGATGGGAAAATCCAGCGGCGAATGTGTCTGTGACTCCGACGTGCAAGACGTGGTGTACACGCACGAGTTGTCGAGCAGGTTGCCGGCGCCGTCGGGCGTCTCCTTCATGCGGGTCAGCAGATCGCCCAGGTTGCCGATGGCGTAACGCACGCCGGTGTTCATGCCCGCGGTGCCGAACGCGGCGCCCATGGGACTGCCGCGGTGGCCGTAGGTGCTGTGGTACCCGCCGGGCAGCCCGCAGTCCGAGTACACCTGGAAAGACGCCGCCGGCGTGAACGTATAGCTGAAGATGCGCGTCAGATCCGTCGACAGCGCGAACACCAGCAGATCGTTGAACGCCTGACAGCGCACGCGCGAAAGCGACCCGGGCGCGCCGCCGTTCGGATGCGCCATGGCCGGATCGGTCAGCTTGCCGCTGACCTTCGGCCCCTGCGCGCGCATGATCTGGGTCTGCAGTTCGTGAACGCCTTGCAGGTGGCGGTCCAGGCGCTGCTGATCGTCCATGCCCAGTCGCTTGCGCAGGGTGTTGGCCTGATTGTTGACGGCGTCCAGCACCATCTGCCGGCGCAAGAGCTCGGTGTCAGGCGTTGCCGGCTTGCCGCTGGCGCTGCTGGCAAAGGGCACCAGCTTGCTGAACATCTTGCTGGGGTCGAACTCGGCCGGATTGGGCATGCCCACGCCCGAGAACGAGTGCGTGTCCCCGATCTGCGTTCCGCCCCCCGAGTTGCCGATGCCAATGTGCAGCCCGGTCGGAAACGTCGTGCCGCCGTTGATCATCTTGCCGATGACCTGTTCGATCGTCGGCAGCAGCGTGGTTTTCTCCGAGCTGTTCGAGCCCGAGAGGGCCGCGGCCGTGAAGCTGGAGTGCGGCGCCGAGTCCGGCACCTTGATGGCCGTTCCGCTGATGACCTGGACCCAGGGCTTGACGTTCTCCAGCGGCGCCAGCTGCTCGCTGAGCGCCCAGTTGCCGCCAACGCCGGTCCGCGGCGGCACCCAGCGCTCCGGGATGATGCCGTTGCCGAAGAACCACCAGCCGAAGCGCACCGGCAGCGCGGCGCCGTCGGCATAGGCGGTGCCATTGCCGTTCAGCATGGCGCCGAGGCGGGGCAAGGGAAGCGCGACGGTGGCTCCGCCGAGCATGGCTCCGCGCAGGACCGCGCGACGTGAGAGCTTGTTGCGACCGAAAAGCATCGGATCTCCTCTCTGACTGCTGTCTTCTTCGCTACTTCTTATTTGGGGCTGATGAAACGAAAGCCGTCGCTGCCGGACAGATCGACCAGCAGCTGATCGATGTGGTGGCCGCTGCCGTTGAACTTGGTGATCAGCTGATCCAGCGCCGCAGCGTCGACGGCGATCGGCAGCCGCCCCAGCGCGCTCTCGTAGACCTTGCTGACCAGGCACGGCCCGGTTGCGGCGTTCTTGCGCAGCGCCGAGCCTAGGCCGGCCAGCGAATTGAACGCCACGCCGTCCAGCTCGCCGGAGGCGTCGATCGGCTGCCCGTTGTCGGACGTCCGGTACTGCCCGCTGGCGTCGAAGTTCTCCATCGCGAACCCGATCGGATCCATCAGCGCGTGGCAGCCCGCGCACTGAGGCTGGGATCGGTGGGCCTCCATGATCTGTCGCACCGTCGAGCCCGGCGGCGCATGGCTGGGCAGCGGCGGCACACCGGGCGGCGGCTCCGGCACCGTCCGGCAGAGCAGCATCGTGTCGACGAACTTGCCGCGCGCGGTGGGCGACGTCAGCTCCGAGTGGGCGTGGCCGGCCAGGATCCCCGCCGCGCCCAGAAGGCCGACGCGCGGCGAGCCGCCGCCCAGATCGACGCGATGGAAATCGCCGTCGGTGGCGGTGAAGGGGACGCCGTAGAACGCGGCCAGCTCCTTGTTCACGAAGGTGGTGGTGCCCTCGAACAGCGACAGGAAATCACCCTTCTGCGTGAACGTCATGTCGTCGACGCGCAGCTCGATCTCCTTGAGCATCGCCGCGCGCAGTGTCGCCGTGTAGGCGGGGAACAGGGTCGGGTCCTTGTCTGCCTGGCCGAGCGCAAAGGCATCGAACAGCTGATCGGAGAAGGCGGCCAGCGCCCGGTGCGCGCGCGGATCGGCGACCATCCGTTGCACCTGGGTCCGGATCCCGTCCGACGTCGCCAGCGCGTTGCCGGCCGCGGCGTCCAGCAGCGGATCGTCGGGGACCGAGCCCCAGATCACCGCCGCCAGTCGCGAGGCGATCTCGAAGCTGGTGTACTTGAGGCGCCCACCGTCGGCGGCGCTGGGCGTGCCCAGCTCGACGCGATAGAGAAAGTCGGGCGATTGCAGCATCGCCCAGACCGCGTGCTGGATCCCGGACAGGACGTTGCTGCCGGCCTGGCTGCCGACGGTGGTGGCCAGAGTCACGAAGGCCGTCGTCTCGTCAGCCGACAGCGGTCGGCGGAAGGCGCGGCGGCCGAAGGTGTTCAAGGCCGACGTCAGGCAGGCGGCGTCGGCCGCCGACTGCGGCACGCAAGGCAGAACGGCTTTCGCGCGCGTGGCGTCGCCGAACGCGAAGGTGGTGGCGACGCCCAGGACCGTCTCGTACTGGCCCACGCCGGCAGGCGAGATGGCGACCGTCGATCCGCCAACGGTGGCGAACCCGCCGATCAGCGTGTCCACCTCGACCGGCGACAGCGGCACGCCACTGCCCCCCAACAGATCTTGCAGGCTGTTGGCGAATTCCCACGCCGTCAGCTTGTGCAGGCCGTTCGTCGGCAGCGGGCTCGACGGGAGATCAAGCAGGCCGGCGCCCGAGGTCGCGCCACCGCCTCCTCCACCACTGGGCGGCCCGCCGTTTGGCGGACCGCCACCCGTCACGCCTCCGGGCCCGCCGTTCGCCGAACCGATCTGTCCCGAACATCCAACGACCAGCGCGGCGCCGAGCGCCACTGTCAATGACTCAATCAAAAGACGCTTGATGCTCATTACAAATCTCCCAACTCTCTGTGCGTTCAGACGCCGGACGGGGCGTCGGGAAGGCAACCGATTCGCTTTGTGTCTATTGCAATGTCGTCGAAATAACGATCGACGGCGGTCGAGCCGCCGTAAGAGTGAAAACCAAGCCCAAAGAAGGCAAAGCCGCCGATGATGCCGCTGCTCTTTCCGTGCAGCACACTGCCCGCGCTGCGCGGGACGCTGCTGAAATCGATGTGCTGCACGTCGAATTGCGCGAGCTGCTTGCCGTCGACCCAGAGGACCATCAAGGCGGGGTTGTCGCCGAACTCCCATTCAATGCAGTTCCACGTTCCGGCGGGGTACTTGTCGCGCGCTGGCGGATAGGACGCCTCCTCGACGAAGCCTTTGGCGATGTCCGGCGCCGGAGCGAAGAGATCGAAGCCAAGTTGCCAGGAGTTGGCGAAGTGGGCGAACTCCATATAGTTGAAATTCATTCCTTTGTTGATCGTTGGCGCCACAGTCGGGCTGCTGGTGCTGCCCGCGAACCCGAGCTCGATGTGAGAGCCGACGTTGGTGGTGGCATAGACGTAGGCGCGACCGAAGAGTGGACCGGCGCCGTGCAGCGCCATCGGCGCG